>DPMX01000242.1 GCA_003540955.1 Gammaproteobacteria bacterium | reverse complement strand
CATTCCTCGGCAGCGTTAGGGAAGAATTAGATGTCTCATCTAAATTGTGCGAACTAGCAATCTGCCTTGTTGCTATCATCAACCGCGCAGATTACGAATACATGCACCACCTCCCCATCTTGATCGCCGCTGGTGCTAGCGATCTTCAAGTAGCCGCACTGCCTTCCTTGATCAACAGCGGTGCGGATGTATCAATGTTCAATGAGAGAGAGCGTGCCGTAATTGCGCTCACTCGGGAGATGAGTATCAACGTTGCGCCGACTGAAGAAACATTCGCTGAGGTTAAAAAAGCGTTACCCGACCCCCAGCACGTCATCGAGATCGTAGGAGTTATTTCAACCTACAATATGGTGTCCCGATTTTTGGTAACGCTCGGAGTAGAGCCTGAATAAATACTAAGATTACTTTCAATAAACCTGACTTTTCGAAATAGTACCTGCAGTTACTGTCGCTAATCCAGAACTGGAATACCGCGAAACAGAACGTATGAGTACAATCTCAGGTAAACGAATGGATGTATTTTCCCATTGCTAGCGGCGAACGGAAAACTTACTCCAAATATTGATAGTAACTACAAGGATATCGCCCTAACCCTTACCGTCTAGCTAATTTGGCCGAAGGTGGTTAAATCGCGCGGCATCG
Source organism: Gammaproteobacteria bacterium (assembly GCA_003540955.1). GTDB lineage: Bacteria > Pseudomonadota > Gammaproteobacteria > UBA11873. The sequence continues at coordinate 8,663 of DPMX01000242.1, read as the reverse complement.
GTACACTGCTCAAGATTAAAAAAACTATTCGCAATTTAACCGTGTAAACTGATGAGTGACAAAATCGAACAACAGATCCAAATTAGCCAGGAGCTCCGGCCTACGCAAGCGAGTTTGACTTACGATCTCGAAACCGCCTTAGAATCGATCGTATCGGTACGAGCGCGCATTCCCGATGATGCGTTCACCGCATCCTTTCTAGGGACCGATCGCTCTGGTCACGGAGTCCGAATCTTAGACACAGGACTCGTTGTAACGATTGGATACGTTATTGCGGAGGCGGAAGAGATATGGCTGATCGGCGCAAACGGGCAAGCAGTTACCGGTCATGTAGTCGGATATGATTACGAAACTGGTTTTGGGCTCGTACAGCCGCTAGCCCAAATGGACCTACCCACCCTTGATCTCGGCGATTCTGATATCATTTCGACCGGTGATAAGGTAGTCGTCGCTGGTTGTGGTGGCGTCACCCAATCTCTCGATGCAACCGTTATCGCAAAGCGCGAATTCGCCGGCTATTGGGAGTATGTCCTGGACGAAGCAATCTTCACTTCTCCCCCTCACCCTGACTGGGGAGGCGCAGCACTAATTTCGGCCAATGGGCAGCTAGTCGGAATAGGATCATTGTATGTTGAAAACGTGGCTCCCAAAATTGCGGCTGGGAACATGATCGTACCTATCAACATTCTCAAACCAATCATGGAAGAGATGCTCGACTATGGCACGACCCTAAAGGCACCACGACCTTGGCTCGGCTTATTCGTCACCGAAACTCCAGAAAACCTTGTCGTTGCCGGGGTTCTAGATGGAGGCCCAGCGGAAAAGGCGGATGTGCGTACGGGCGACGCCGTCATCGGTGTGGCCGGGGAAAGAACCCGAGATTTAGCTGATTTCTTCCGTCGCATCTGGGCCCAGGGCGAAGCCGGCAGTGAAATCCCAATTACCATTTACCGCGATGGTGATACGTTCGACGTGCATATCAGCTCAGTCGATAGGCGCGCGCAATTTAAATCCCCTGAGTTACATTGATATGCTCGTGTATGCGAACAACTAATGTCATCACCAGAGCCGCTATTTTTTGCTAGTGACAACACCTCCGGAGTACACCCTGAGATATTGGCTGCGATATCTAGATCAAATCACGGGTTTGTAAAGCCTTATGGCGACGATCCCTACACAGAATCAGCCGTTAGTAAACTGCGTGAGGAGTTTGGCGAACATGTTGAAGTTTTTTTCACCTTCAATGGCACTGGTGCAAACGTCGTCGGCTTAGCTTCTTTGGTACGTTCATATGAAGCCGTGTATTGCGCTGATTGCTCGCACGTTTGGTCAGACGAATGCGCTGCTCCAGAAAAATTCCTAGGCGGCAAACTCGTTCCAGTCCCCTCCTTATTCGGGAAAATCACGTCTGAAGCCGTAGCCGCGCGCATAGGAGAGGACCGAGGAGTCCACCACGCAAAACCAAAAGTCATCTCCATCACGCAACCGACCGAGTGGGGGACAGTATATCAGCCTGAAGAAATCCAAGCGCTCGCCGATTTCGCTCACGAGCGAAGTATGACATTGCATGTTGATGGTGCCCGTCTATCTAACGCCGCTGCCGCACTTGGGACATCTTTGGCCGCAATTTCGAAAGACGTCGGCGTAGATGTTTTGAGCTTCGGAGGAACAAAGAATGGCCTCTTGGGAGGTGAAGCGGTCATCTTCTTCAATGATGTGTTCGTGCAAAATACCGGTTATTTCCGTAAACAAGCAACGCAACTTGCATCAAAGATGCGTTTCATCGCTGTCCAATTCGAGGCATTGCTGACCGCAGACTTGTGGCGGCAAAATGCCGCGCACGCCAACACGATGGCTACCCGACTCTCAGAAGCGATAAGTGATATCGACAGCATCAAACTAAGCTGTCCCGTAGAGGTAAATGCGCTATTCCCTCAACTCAAAGAGTCGTTCGTTGCGCCTTTGCAAAAACGCTGTGTCTTTTACCTGTGGGAGAAGGATGCATCGATTGCTCGCTGGATGACCTCATTTAACACAACACCAGAAGAAGTAGATACGTTCGCAGAAGTGATACACGAAATAGCACATCATGGCGCACAATAGTTTGCAAATAAATAGCTAGACATAGGGGTCCAACTAAATGGTAATAACCATTCCCGACCTACAAAAATATAATTTCGCTCCAGATTACCAGGCAATTTTCGACCTAGCTTTTCGGTATGCACGAGACGAGCTCCATAAATTATCCGAACGGATGGACAATGAAGACTGGTTTCCAGAATCTGAATATCGGGCGATGCACGAGCAAGGAATCCTAGGGGCAACAGTGGCACAGGAATATGGCGGGCCAGGGTTAGATGTGCTGGCTCAATGTCTAATTTGCGAAGCGCTATCTTACTGGAACCACTCTGTAGCAGCATCGTATCTCGCGAGCGACAATCTCTGCATCAATAACCTTACTCACAATGCGAACGCCCTACAAAAGCAGCAGTATTTCCCTCAATTTTGTTCCGGCGCCGCAATCGGAGCACTAGGCATGACCGAGCCCGGCGCTGGCTCTGATGCTCTCGGAAGCATGACCACCGTCGCGCATCGCGACGGAGACAACTTCGTACTAAACGGCCGCAAGCTTTTTATAACCAATGGCCCGATTGCGGACGTGTTGCTAGTTTATGCAAAAACGGCGCCCGATCTCGGCAACAAAGGCATCTCCGCCTTTCTCGTTGAAAGATCATTTGATGGTTTCCACGTTGCGCAGAAGCTCGACAAAATGGGCTGGCGTGGCAGCCCAACCGGTGAGTTAGTATTTGATGATTGCCTAGTACCCGCAGGAAACTTACTCGGTGAGGAAAATGCTGGCGCCGGGATCATGATGAGCGGCCTCGATATCGAACGCGCCATCGCGGCGTTTTACTGTCTCGGGATGACCCAACGCGCACTCGACCTATCAATCGAGTACGCCAATACGCGCAAGCAATTTGGCCAGACTATAGGCAATTTTCAGATGGTGCAGGCGATTCTCGCTGACATGTATACGGATGTTGAAACTATGCGCGCGCTTACTTACCAACTTGGCCGTGAGGTTTTACATCTAATGCCGGGAGAAGGGGGCCGTGGGGAGATCCACAAACGTAGTGCAGCCGCAGTGCTCCATGCAGGGCGTGCTAGTATGCGAGTACTCGACAATGCGGTACAACTCCATGGGGGTATGGGTTTCATGCGCGAGAGCGAGGTCAATCGGCTTTACCGCAGCGGTAAGGTGATGGAGATCGGTGCCGGTACAAACCAGGTACGGCAGATGATAATCGCGGGCGAGCTGCTAAAGACTGGGTAACAGCTACCCCGCCTTCAGCCGACGTCCTCCAACACGGAACCGAAAGACCGGGATACTCTAGGTAAAAAATGACACTTGAAGTCGAGTTCTACTCCGAAGCTTTTGATCCATTTCTGCCCGAAGGTTCGCAAATATCTTTTGAGCGCTATGGCGCCGAACTTACTTGGTGGCTGTGCCAAAAACTAGCTGCTGAGGGAATCTATACGTCCTACCCAAGTTTCGAAGATTGGGGATGGTTTCTAAAATACACCAAGGACACGAACGAGTATCGGCTCTGTTGCGGCAATATCGACAGTAAGGAGAACTGGTGGCGGTTGATATTGCAACCTCGGTCAAAAACGTGGTTCGGGTTTAAAAAAATGTCAGTAACCGGTGCCAAAGATCTACTAAACGCCGTAGATAAAGTACTCACCGAAAGTGAATTAATTGACCAAATAAAATGGATATAGCGCTACCAGAAACCTATTGTATGAACATTACCAAATCATCAAACATCAATTTAAGCTACCTCGCATATAGGATATGTAGATAATGCCGTTCAGTACGACGATGGTTGGTGGTACAAGTAAGGCGTTCGTAAATGACATCGATGCGCGGTGGATAATGGCCTACGCAGCCGGATTAGGCGACACCACTCCAAGCTATATTGATACCGAATCAAATATTGTTATTGGTCACCCAATGTTCCCAGTCTGCCTCGAGTGGCCGGCAATTATGGACTGCGCCAATATCCCCGGAAGTGAATCCATCACGTCGGATGAACGCACGCGAGATGTCCACGCTGCGCACGATCTCCACATACACCGCGCTATCCGTGCCGGTGATAAGTTGACGACTTCGGCAACCATTGTCGGGATCAGTAAGATAGGACCCGGCATAGCACAAACTATCCGAATCGATACAATAGCAGGCGATGGCGAACTCGTTTGTCGTACATATCAACTCGGGATCAAGCGAGGCGTCGATATTATAGGCGAACCAACCTTTGTCGAGGAGACCCCAGCGCTACCGATCCTTCCTGAGATAATGGATCGTGGATACCAATATTCGATACCCCTAGCAAAAGAAGCGGCACATGTGTACACAGAATGTGCAAGGATATGGAATCCGATCCACACCGACCGGGCAGTAGCTCTCGCCGCAGGTTTGCCCGATACCATATTACATGGAACAGCGACCATGGCACTCGCGGTTTCAGAAATTGTCAATCACTGTTTGGCAGGGGACTCCACTCGAGTAACCCGTGTTGGAGGCAGATTTCGTGCCATGGTCTTGTTACCATCAACAATAACCGTAGATATACATTCCGTCGACAAAACCCTTATTACATACACTGTGCACACAGATACGGGTAAACCAGCCATCAATCAAGGGTTCGTGTGTTATCACTAGCAGCGCTATATGGAGGAACCAATGAGCACGACAAATAATTTCTCAAGTGACACCCCACTTGATCAAATCATGCCGACACTAGAACGAGATGGCTATGTTATTATTAAGGATGCTCTAAGTGCAGAACAAATAACACGAGTTAGAGGGGAACTCCAGCCGCACTTGGAAGCTAGAGACGGCGTAAACGGCTTTCTAGGTGACCGGACCCGTCGAGTAGGTCGATTGCTTTCAAGATCCACTGCAGTGCAAGAGCTCGTTACGCACCCGCTAGTCCTCTCGATCGCCGACGCCGTACTCCTTCCCTATTGCGTGCGCTATCGCATCAACTACACAGGCACGATGTGTATCGAGCCTGGCGAAACGGCGCAGGCCTTACACCGCGACACAGGTTTTTATCCGATCCAAAATCCGGCACCGCCGTTGATACTAGCCACGATATGGGCGCTCAGTGACTTTACTGCAGAAAATGGCGCAACCCGTCTCGTGCCTGGTAGCCGTCATTGGACGGACGACAAGGAGCCGACTCCCGCTGATATCGCAGTCGCCGAAATGCCCGCCCGTTCGGTTCTATTATACATCGGCAGCACACTTCACGGCGGCGGCGCGAATGTCTCCAATACGGCCCGTTACGGACTAGGCCTACACTATGCGCTGGGATGGCTACGTCAAGAAGAAAATCAATATCTAGCCGTACCTCCTGAGGAAGCACGTAAACTACCCCAGAAGATACAAGAGCTTTTAGGTTACTCTTTAGGGGCAGCCGCACTCGGCTTTGTCGATCATCAGGATCCGAGCGTCTTCCTAAACGATACTGATAACACCCAAGCTGGCGATGTACACGGTGATCTACTCAACGCAGATAATAAGCTGAAACGGTTCAAGATCTCTGGAACAGCGGCTGTTGGTAGGAACTATTTTCACGAAGCAGTGGGGGGGAAGAAACCATAGAAACCCGATGTTGAGATTTCATTTTGACACGAGAGATTTTCATTAAAGAATACAGTAACGTCGCACCAACACGGTTGCGGAATTAAACCGATGACAAACCGGCAATAACCGAACCAATGTCTCGTGAGCTCGCATAGAGGAATGGAAACAACACTATGATTAAAACATTTAAGTGTCTCGCCGTACTGATTATCACAATCACGTGGGCTACTATTTCTGCGGCAGAAAATGTGGTGCCGATCAAAACAATAGCCGTTGTCGACGGTATCCACATGCTCATGGGACGCGGTGGAAATCTAGCGGTATCAACTGGTGTTGACGGTACTTTCTTAGTCGACGATCAATATGCGCCGCAATATACCGGTATCACCGACGCAATCGCGAAACTATCGGACAACCCAGTAAAGTTTCTGATCAACACGCACTGGCACGGCGACCACACAGGCGGTAACGAACAAATGGGTAAGGCGAACGCCATCATCGTGGCGCAGGAAAATGTACGACAACGGATGGGCACAGATCAGGTAGTGGAATTTTTTAATTCAAAACGACCCGCATCACCGATAGCTGCCTTGCCGATAGTAACCTTCTCTAAAGACATCACATTTCATTTAAATGGTAATGAAATCAATGTCTTCCATGTTCTTAATGCGCACACCGATGGTGATGCCGTCATCCATTTCAAACAGGCCAATGTGATCCATACGGGAGATATATTCTCTTCCGAGTACTATCCATTCATCGATAGCGGCAGCGGCGGCTCAGTTAGAGGCACCATCAAAGGCGTAGAACGCATCCTTGCGATAAGTGACGACAAAACACGAGTAATTCCGGGTCACGGGAAGATTAGCGACCGAAAAGGCGTCGAAGAATATCTAGCGATGCTAAACTCGGTCCATAAAGCAGTTGCAGGTCTAATTGTCGCCGGTAATTCAGTGGAGCAAACCGTCCTGGCAAAACCAACTGCCGCGTTTGACGCTAAATGGGGCGGTGGATTTCTCAAACCCGACGTCTTTGTAAGAATTGTCTACGAAAGCATTAAGCGCTCTACCCTCGATTAGCAACCTGCCTGACCTTAACGACCTGGCTAATAAAAAACGGGTGATTCCTTGACTACGCCAGCCCTTCGAACACATACAACGGGCCCGAATTTCGATTCTGCTAAGACAATGCTCTTACTAGGGTTGATATTCGGAATAGCGGCATTCGCGACGGATATGTACCTCCCAGCCTTCCCTGCGATTAGCCGAGCCTTCGGTGCCAGCCCACAGGAAGTCCAGTACAGCCTATCTGTGTTTTTATACGGTAACGCAGCAGGCCACTTATTTTTCGGTCCCTTGTCCGATCGCTACGGGCGTAAACCGATATTGCTTATTGGTATCGCTGCGTTTGCCGTTGCTAGTTTTGGCTGCGCACTCGCCGTCGATATCACTGAGTTTTACGGCTACCGCCTAGTCCAAGGCGGGGCTGCGGCCAGTGGCCCAGTACTTATACGCGCTCTGCTCAATGATTGCTTGGATCGCAGCCATGCGGCTCGGATGCTGGCGTTACTAACTGGCGTTATGGCCTCCGCGGCAATGCTAACCCCGGCTCTTGGCGGCTGGATAGTTGAGCACAAATCGTGGCGTTGGATCTTCTACTCTATCGGGGCTCTAGCAGTCACTTTGTGCCTCACCGCAATAAAATATACCGGCGAAACGTTACCGCCAGAGCGCCGACTAGGCATGCTTGGCATCGCCGAAATTGGCCGCGGTTATTTTTTAATCGGCCGCACGTTGCGTTTCTGGTACTACACCGCCCCACCCGCACTGATGTTTTCTGCGGTATTCGCCTACGCCGGGGTTAATAGTTTTCTCCTGATCGATGACCTCGGTATGGCAGTGCAGCATCAAGGTTTTAGTTATTCGATGGCTGCGGCCGCGTATGTCGTCGGGTCGCTCACCAGCAATCGTCTTGTGCGATGGGTTGGGATCGATCGGACAATCACGATCGGTTTAACCGCTGGTATAATCTGTTCAACAGCCGCAGTAATCGCCAGCAATGTATTGCCGCTTTCAGTGACGCTCGTTCTGATCCCCGGCTTATGCGCTTTTTTTTCCACATCGCTGATCGTCCCTGTAGGGTTCTCGATGGCAGTAAGTCTCTTTCCAACCCGCGGCGGCAGCGCAAGCGCCGTGGTAGGATTCGTCCAGCTCTCCCTGTCCGGGATCAGTACTGCCATTGCAGCCTATCTCTATAATCACACAACGATGCCATTACATCTTTTTACGCTTGGGTGCGCTATTGCCGCTACGTTAGTCTGGGTTGCCGGCCGTAGCCTACGCTACGCGACACCAGCATAAAACGATTTAAAGATAATTGGCGGCGCCAACTTAAGTTTCAACTAGTGAGCGTCTGCGCTAGCGCTCGACAACCTCCACTAAACGCCGATCACGCATTGATGCCAACACGATCCGCGATATGCGCTCAGTCCGTGCCAATGCGCCGATCGCTACCTCGCGTGCGACTACTTGAATATCGGGACTATCTACCATATTGATCAAGGGGATCACCGTGGCTTTACCGACTCCTTTAAGGGACCCATCGGGGTGCGAGAGCAGATTACTGACATGTGCTGGAGTAATGGGATCGCCCAATTCAATTCCAAGTAAATCCGTTAAACGTTTGGGACGGTGTGCGATGCGATCATCCAAACGGCGTCCAATCACCTGTGCCGAGACTACTGGAATTACAGCATCGGCGAAACCAGGGATCAACGGCTCATGTGGTCCTGGGCTTTTGATCCAACGCGCACGTGCACCATCGGCCTTAACAATGCACAAGTCAAAATGGCGTGTTGAATAGATGCTTTTTATCCGTTCAGGTGCGAGACCGCCAACCCGATGTGGCGTGTCTGTCGCGGTCGCGACCGCAATGACCCGTTCTCGGGCAAAATCCGGTAATGGATCGTTCGGATTATCAAGCGTCATTGCTACATCAACTTGCTCAC
>DPMX01000344.1:5531-5679 GCA_003540955.1 Gammaproteobacteria bacterium | reverse complement strand
CAGTTTATAAATTTACTTTCACAAGATTTCGTTATTACACCATGCAGTAGTCCCGTCACACCACAAGAACGGTACTCCTTTGGAATGTACCTAAATGACCAGTGGTTCAGCCTAACGCCAAATGCGCCGTTGACCACAACCGATCCAA
>DPMX01000344.1:0-5237 GCA_003540955.1 Gammaproteobacteria bacterium | reverse complement strand
CGTTGACCACAACCGATCCAATTGATCAACTAGATGTTAGCGTACTCGACCGATTGATTATCAAACCGCTGCTCGGAATTTCGGATCCAAGAACTGATCCTCGGATCGAGTTTGTTGGGGGGACACTCGGACCAAACGAACTAGCTAAACGCGTCAACTCAGCTGATGAGGCTGTTGGGTTTACTCTATTCCCGACGACCCTCGGAGATCTAATAAAAGTGGCCGATGCCGGTAAAGTCATGCCGCCAAAGTCAACCTGGTTCGATCCCAAGCTCGCCGACGGATTGGTTTCGCTACCCCTTTAAGGCTCTTCGAGATTTTTCCTGTTTTGCGGCTTCTATTTTGATACTCTCTACTAAAAGCCATATTGAACGGTGCCACCTGTTAATTTAGACTTAAAGTTAAATCTAGTTGCTAGGAATCATATTATGGGCCTACACGATCAAGTTCGCTCAAGAATAGAATCACTACTTGCGTCTAACGACGTTGTATTGTTTATGAAGGGCACGCCACAACAACCGCAATGCGGATTTTCAGCGACAGTTACGGGAATCCTAAGTGGCATTGTGTCTGACTATAAAACTGTTAACGTACTAGAAGATCCGGAAATTCGCGAAGGTATCAAAATCTTTTCGCAGTGGCCTACGATTCCGCAACTATACATACAGGAAGAGTTCGTGGGTGGCTGTGATGTTATTCAACAAATGTACACTAGCGGCGAATTGCACACTGCACTGGGCTTCGAAGCCGGTGAGGTTGTGATTCCCAAAATAACGATCAGTGACAGTGCTGCAAAGACGATCCAAGAAGTTGCGGCACAGAATCCCGGGTCGGCGGTACATCTAAAGATTGACGCAAAATGGAATCATGAATTTAGTTTAAACCCGAACAGCGGACACGAGGTTACAGCGTCGAGTAACGGAATAGACATTCTCCTAAATCGTGATTCTGCACGACGTGCACAAGGACTTGAAATCGACATGAGCGATGGTCCACATGGCGGCGGATTCAGTATCCGCAACCCCAATGCACCGCCTCCAATCAAACAAATGGAAGTCGAGGAATTAAAGGCAAAACTCGACGATGATATCGCTCTAGAATTATTTGACGTGCGTGATCAGCATGAACGAGAGCGTGCCATGATAAAGGGTTCAAAATTTCTAGATCTAGAAACAGCAAATTACATAGAATCACTGCCGAAAGATACTTTACTCGTATTCCATTGCCACTCTGGTGTCCGCAGCCAGTCTGCCGCGGAACACTATCGTGACCAAGGCTTTAGCAATGCACACAACCTTGTTGGTGGAATTGACGCGTGGTCACAGCGGATCGATCCGACGGTGCCGCGATACTAATGGCAGCAGACAGGCTGGGATCTTATCCTCGCTTAGAATGTGACGTCCCTTTCTCCCGTAATTTATTTGATCGGCCAACTGTAATACTCGAAAACTTAATAAGGGCTATCTACTACGCTGAGCTTTACCCGCCCAAATTCCTAGGAAAGATATTAGTTGCTCGCTTCGCTGGTCTGGTTTCGCGAACATCGAATTTTCCCTATCGCTTTTAGGCACACTCGTTAGTTACACGATATAGGAGAGGCACTAACGAATTTCATGCCCATTTTACTTAAAAATTAACTTGGCACTTCCATGTTTTAAATACACTACCCCGTCGTTAGTCAGTAGAGGTTTACACAGTATGTATATGCTATACCGATTGTTGGTATTGTCGGTATTGCCATTGGCAGTTCACTCCAATGGACTTACCACACTCTCTTCCGAAACATTAATAAAGAACCCAACAGTTTCTTGGTTAACCAACGGCGGCAATATATATAATCAGCGGTATTCACCGTTGGATGAAATCAACACAAATAACGTTAATAAACTTAAAGGTGTTTGGCACGTACATTTGAACGGCTCGGGCGTCGGTCCACCCTACTCCGGTGAAGCACAGCCCATTGTGCACGATGGCGTTATATATTTAGTAACTGGTGCAAATGACGTTTTTGCGATTGATCTAGAAACTGGCAAGTTTCTGTGGACCTACGAATCTGGCTTGGATCCCGAAATCTCGACGCTCTGCTGCGGTTGGACAAGCCGCGGAGTCGCCATTGGAGAAGACAAGATTTTTGTCGGTCGCCTCGATAGTAAGTTAGTAGCATTAAGTGTCGCTGATGGTAAAGAACTTTGGTCTGTTCAAGCTGAGCAATGGCAAGATGGATTTACTATCACGAGTGCACCTCTATATTACGACGGCATGGTGATAATAGGGTTCGGAGGAGCTGAATACGGCGTGCGCGGCCGCATTAAAGCGTTCCGCGCTAATGACGGGGCCCCTGTCTGGACGTTTTACACTGTTCCCGGTCCTGGTGAACTCGGCCACGACACGTGGCCACAAGATTCCGATATTTGGCGGCGTGGCGGCGCAACTGTTTGGCACACGCCAGCCGTCGATCCAGAACTCGGATTATTGTATTTCGCAACGGGTAATCCAGGACCAGATTTTAACGGTGCTGTTCGGCCGGGTGACAATCTGTTCTCGGCATCCATTGTAGCAGTTGATGTAATGACCGGAATCTACCGCTGGCACTTCCAAGAAGTTCATCACGATCTTTGGGACTATGATGCGGCAAACCCAGTAGTGTTATTCGATATGGACTTTGAAGGCGAGTCGCGCCGGGCGATCGCCCATCCTGGAAAAACCGGCTGGGTTTACATCCTCGATCGGGTCACGGGGGAGCCATTAATCGGTATCGAAGAGAGGCCGGTGCCCCAAGAGCCCCGCCAACATACCGCCGCCACGCAACCCTACCCGATAGGCGACGCCTTCGTTCCACAATCAATGGAAATGCCACTCTATGGGGTACCTTACATAAATGAAGGGCGGATTTTCACACCTTATTGGAAAGACATTGTCGCAGTGCGGCCGAGTTCTTTTGGTGCGACAGCGTGGCCCCCGGCATCATACGACCCGCGCACCCAAACGCTATACATTTGCGGCATGGACCTAATAGGGTTATTCACTGGCGGGACGGTCGATGATGGCGCGCCGCAACAACAATTTTTAGGCGGAGATTTCCTATTCGATAACCAGCGAGTTGGCATATTTGCCGCTATGAACATGCGTACCAATCGACTCCGTTGGCGCCAACGCTGGGAAGATAGCTGCTACAGCGGTTCAACCGCAACAGCTGGCAATCTGATCTTTACGGGGCAAAATGATGGTCGCTTTGCCGCATTAGATTCCCGCACCGGGGATTTGTTATGGGAATTTCAAACTGGGGCCGGGGTAAACGCACCTCCGGCAGTATTCGAGCACAAAGGCATACAGTACGTCTCTGTTTATGCAGCTGGCGCTTTGTTCGCACAATCACCACCTGGTGATAGCCTGTGGCTTTTTTCCTTAACAGGAACACTCGACGAAATTGCGCCGGGAGCCGCCGCTTCTACAACACTGGCCGGCTCTATCGGGGGCGCTAAGTTGGCCAATGGAGATATCACCCTCTACGGCAAAGCAATATACGCTCGCTACTGCGGCCAGTGTCACGGAACAGCCGGCAAAGGGGGCCACGGGGGTGGGTCCGACTTAACCCAAAAGTTTGACCGCGAGCACGCCGTGTCTATGATCACACGCGGAAACAAGCAAATGCCAGGCTTTGGACACGTCCTAACTTATGATGAAGTTCAAAAATTAGTGGACTATATTGGGAATGGGCTTGGAGAGCGCTAACTACTTCACTTTTTAAAACATCTATTGAACAGCGGGTCGGATCTCTTTACACACTATATCCACCAACTCTTTATATTGTTCAGGGCTGTCATAACCTTGGGTATGCACCAAATGGGTAGCACCTGCATCTTGATAGCCTTGAGCGAGTTCGATCGCGATATTCAAATCGTCTAGCGGCAGGGTTTTCATCGCGACAACTTCGAGTTTCCCCCGACCCGCGTCCACTGCTTGTATCTGCATATCATCTACCAACGGCTTGAGTTCGCTCGGCAAAATACTGACCGGCATCCAACCATCGCCGCGCTTTATAGCTCGAGGAATGGCAATGCTCGGACCGCCTCCGATGAAAAACGGTGGTCGCTTTGCCTGCGTCATCAGAACTAGCTCTTGGCCATTACTTTCAACCGTCTCTTCAGAAAAAGCCAAATGCAGCATATCCAGTAACTCATCGGTTAGCTTCCCGCGTTTACTTTTTGAGACACCGAGCGCGGCAAATTCTTCTGTAAGGTAGCCTGGACCAACCCCGAAAAGCATTCGGTCATTTGATAAAATCTGAATGCTCTGCAACCATTTCGCAGTCGGCAGCGGCGGCCGATACGGGCCAATAATGACAGCAGATCCAAAATTAATTCGGGATGTTACCGCGCCAAGAAATGCCATAACCGCATAAGGATCGACGATCATTCCCATGTCGTCCGGAATGCCGTATTCATTGTCCCAGTCTCCCTTGGGAAAACCGATATGGTCGTTGACCCATACTGAATCGAGACTAGATCTATCTGCGATATGAGCACAATCCACTAAATTTTGACGAGTCGCGTGGGGGCCCCAATTACGGTAATTCATACCTATTTTCATGAACGAGTTTCCTAACCTGAGTATATCTATGAGAGCATCGTTGCTCGCCTGCCGTGAGCGTATTAAATAATCCCAACCTCGATCCACCCAGGCATTTCATTTCTGAAATTCTGGGGTGCTATATGAAACGAACTGACTTCGGCCGACCGTAAACGTGCACTGGGAGATCGCACAATCTTGAGTTGTGCTCGACGAAGATACGAGCAATCACACCGGTATAATGGTCGTCTAAACTCATAACAACCCACCAGCAAGCACAGAACTGCGACATACGCCCATCAAGCCAGCAGTGTACGGTACTCCTCTTCATTAAAGCCCACTAGCACTGTCCTACCACAGATCAACGTAGGTGCGCGTAGATTTCCCGTAGGGCCTAGCATCGCATCGATGGCTTCATCCGAGCGATCGTTCTTGAACATGAAGGTTTTAACCTTTTTACCTTTAGCAACGATTAATTTGCTGGCTTTGGCGGCCAGTTCAGCGGCATCATCGCGTCCTAACTTACGCGAAGCGGGAATTGTCTTCTTGGGCTCAAGCCCGTGCGCCCCCAAAAACTTGGCGGCTTTATCACAGCTAGTTCAGCCCTTTCGGAAGTAGTACCAATTTATCGTTTTACTCAATTTTTAACCTCCAACACGTTAGCTAGA
>DPMX01000263.1 GCA_003540955.1 Gammaproteobacteria bacterium | reverse complement strand
TAAGCGTGCCGTCTGAATCTAAGACTAAGCCACCGGTTGAATTAAACCCGCCGATCTGCGAGGCGCTCGCGTTGTAAAATGATACCGGCAGGGATGATGTGCCACCGAGATAACCTCTCGTTGTGCCGTTATCTTCAAGAATAATTTTTGCACCGTGGCCGGTAGTGGAATTAACTGTAAGCGGTTGATAATCACCGGCAATTTCAAGTTCTGTGCCGGGTGCCGAAGTACCAATTCCGACATTGCCTGTGGCGCGGGTCATCGTCAGACCGCCTTGCCAGCCGCTGTACTCTCTTTCAAGATTAAAGGCGGTGTTTGCAGCGTTGGTCGATAGGCGGAATCCGGACGAAGAATCGCCTAGCAGCCACAACACAGAATCGTAGGAGCCGCCACCAGCGTTGTTATCGCCGACCTTTATTTGATTACCGGTGGAAGTGATGTTGCCGGTAGCTGTAATGTTGCCGCCCACTGCCAGCCGTTCGCCGGGGGCCGCGACGTTGATGCCGACGTTACCGGTATCACGCTTCATCACCAATTGGTTGTTTTGCCAGCCACTAAGCTCGCGGTCGATTGTGAGTAAGGTGTTTCCGCTATCGACGCCAATCTTAAAACCGCTGGACGCATCCCCCAAAAGGTGCAGGACGGAGTCGTATGCCCCCCCAGCGGCTGCGTTATCCCCAACTTTTATTTCGTTGGCGCTGACATTCACGCCAGAGGCGTTACTTTCTAATTTCTTAACTCCGTTGTGGTAGAGATTAACCGCGCCATCGGTGACGAAATCCGCCAGCGAAGTACCGTCTGATTTTTGGATATAAACGCCGGTTCCGTTGCTACGGAGAGCTAAGACCCCTGTTCCGCTGTCAGCAATTATCGAGTTTCCGGAGTCATGGTATAATTCCATATCTCCGTCAGTTCCAAATTTAAGCTTTGCGAGATCGGCAAACTCCAGCGCGTTGTCGCTTGCGTCCCATGTCACATCTCTGCCCGCTGTGTCGCCGTGAAATGTCACATCACCGGTAACGTCTAGCGTGCCGACTTGCAGAGTCGCATTGGCATCAACAACTTTTGCACCAGCGCCAGCACCATCAGTGTAAACGACAACCGTTTTACCGTTAGCAATGGTTACCGTAGCTCCGGTGCCTTGTTTAATTGTTATAGATTGCCCGCCGGTCGTGGCGTTCTCGATCATCCAGACCTTACTGACCGTGTTAGGCGCGAGCGTGACCGTCCGTGTAGCGGTCAGCGTGGTCGATGTTATCCGGAGATAGAAAGATCGGGCTGCGTCAGCCGCACCATCAGCAATCGTAATCGTGGCATTTGCATCCGACGCGAGGTTCTCGGTGCCATAGCCCAACGCCTCACCGACAAGTTCGAGGTTGGTGTTTGTAACGTTGCCCCAATTATTCGTCTCTTCACCCGTCGCCATCTCGGTGAGGCGAAGATTATTAACGTATGTGCTAGGCATTTGTTATTCCTTATTATCGCCCAAACTTGTTTTACTTTTCGGAAGCCTTTATGAGATTCCGTTTGTCCCACGATCTACTACCGCAATAACCTAAATATCCCGCGCCGAATAAAGTCACAATGCTTTCGGGAATAGCGGCTAAAAGGTCTTTTATGTTTGTTGCAGCGAGCGCAACTTCATTCGGAAACCAGATGCCAATTATTCCACCAGCAAAACACATTACGATCATGAGATAAAACACATATAAGAAGGATGGACGAGCGCGACTCGTCCATTTATCTGTACTCTTTGCCTCTGCAACAATCGCACTCATTTGAATCTCGTACTTCTTTAAGTCGAGACTAACGAGTTGCGCTTTGGCTTTAGCCTTTTCCTCTTCTGTTTCGAAGAGGTTGTCGATAAGCTCACCACCAAGCTTACCCAATATCGGACCTAAGACTGCAAGCATGTTACATTCCCTCTAGGATTCTTTCCGTTTGTCGGGCGAGATTGTTGCGCATATTCACAAACCGGTTTAGGCGCTCTCTTTTTTCGTCTGCCGACATATCGCTGCTTCTTTTCGTGCTTCGGATATTTCTGTTTAACTCGCTCATATTCCGTTGCATTTTCATTAGGCTGTCTCGCCAACGCAGCTTCCCTCGGTTGTTTTCGTATAACTCCATCGCAGCTTCGATCTCACCGTTTTTGCGGAGGTCTTGCATGGAGTTGTAGATTTCATCGACCTCTCGCTTGAGTTCATAGAACTCGCCAACCCAGCGATTGGCTGGGTCCGGAGATTCTTTTACGAATCGCGTTAGTCCCAGAAGGAAAGAGGCTGCGTCCGCCGGTTCATTGCCAAATAGCCCGGCTGGCTGTTTCGGGACAGCCCCGGCGAGCGACAGAACTGAATCAATCCCCGCCAAAGCGAGGCTACCCAGACTGCCAAGGTAGCCGTTAACAAGATGCTCCATTTTGATAGGCGAGATATTCGTAAGGTCGCCAGCCGCCATTGCCGTCGCGCTTGTCGTCGCATACGCACGGTCACCGGGCATGACCCTCTGTACGGAAGGTGTTTCCAAGGCACGGTCAGAGAAAGCGTCATAATTCGAAATAACTTCCAAAAGAGGTAACGCCGCCTGCGGAACCGGGTTAAAGGCAAAGGTATTTAAAAAGGTTAGAGTCGCAGCTTTCTGCGCATCTTTAAGGCTGGTGTTGCCTCGTATTGTGTCGAGCAAAAACTCGGGCAACGTTGAGAAGATCGCTCCAATCTCGAATGGCTTCGGGATCAGAATCTTTTTGTCGCCCGCGTAAATGATGTAGTAATTTAACCGACGCTCAATTGGTTCTTCATCCCAACGCTCGTCGCTTGACGACAGAGCATATAGCGCAGTCGTCGCCCCCATGAGCGCCAGACCTTTAAGGGCTGTTGCCTTGGCGTTCGCTTCCTTTCCAGACAAAGCAGAACCCGTTCGATACAAGCCTTGAATGCGAGCATTCAAGAATGGAACGAGGGGCAGTATCTGCCCTAGCGCCCAAGCTGCACCGGGGTCTTGACTACCCTTTCGACCGTAGTTGATTAGCGCCAGCCCTTGGTAAGCCGCTTCCATGTTCGACACGCCGCTCTCCCGCAAGCGGCGGTAAATAGCTTCCCTCGTTGCAAGCTCCGTTGCCTCGCCAACGAACGTCGCCTTGTCGAAAAGGTTTCCGATTACATCGGTCAGCCGCATGGTGACGCCGACGATGTCCTCATCTCGACGCAACCGGCGTTTCAGCTTGTTCGAAAATTCTTGCGGCCTTCCGCCAAAGGCATAACCGCCCACACCACTTATCTCTTTTAGTTCGACTGTTGACTGTTCGTTTCTGAGAACGTTCTTTAAGCCAATCGCGCTATCGACCATCGGTCGTATGTTGCCGTCCGCCGATACCCAGCCAGCGAGATCGCCACGAATGAAGTTCGCTAACATGAAGCCCGGTGCCAGCGTAATACCGGTGCGGAAAACGTTCGCTATGTTCTCCATCAACCGCATGATGCCCTCGGTTTTAGGGCGAGAGAACGAGCTAAGTGCCGCTAAGAGGGGCGCTGCATCCGGATCGATGTTGCCTTGTGCATCGGGCGCAAAGATATCGAAGTGCTTGTCGTCACCGCCCGCCTTGTATGTAACGGTAGTGCGAGTTTTCGTCCTGCTTTCTGCCCCAATCCCCGCCTCGCCCATCAGATCGATGGTCCGCCGCATGGCTTCGTTACGAAGGCCCGCGCCAAGGAAGGTCTGCGCGTTTTGAATGACGTTTGTATATAGGTCGCCTATCTGACCGCCCTTACCGGTGAGCGTCTTCAGCCCAGCATCGGGATCGCTTAACCCGGAGCGCAGATGCGGACCAAGAACATCGGCATTCTTGAGGTCTTTGGAATCTTCGTCAGCGAGTTTGTAGAACGGCACATACATCGAGGTGCGCGACATCGCATCACGCTGCGCCTCGGAAATAAGTCCGGTGTCTACAAGGTATTGAAGCAACGTATCGTTAAACTGTTTGTATTTAGCGATAACGCTATCGAACTCTGGGTTCCCCAGTGCCAGAGCCGCTTGTCTCTGTGCTGCCGGGAATGACGCTTCCAAGTTGTCCCTAACGTCTTGCTTCGTATTGGGATCGTTAATTAACTCCTCGGCCCGGCGGGCATAGGCGTAATCAGAAAATCTTAAATACTTATCGCCACTGCCAATCGGCTCGAAAATATCTTGGATGCCGCCAATCGATGTGTCGCTGCGCACCTCGCCGGTTTGAGGATCGAATACCGGAGGGCCACTCATCAGCATGCCCTCGGTGCGACCGGTCAGTTGCAGCGACAGTTCCGCCATTTTGAAAGCAGACCGTGTTGCATCTCGGAGCTTGCCGCTATTAACGCGGAGTTCGAGATTAGCGATGGGGTCAAAGCCGTTGACGAACTGGCGGACAAATTCTTTGCGACCAGAATCCGTCCATAGTGCAAACGGTTTCAGAAACCGGTTTGTAGATAAGTATTCACGAACGCCGCGCGGCTGTGTGTTCGCAGCAAAGATGGGATTGTAAAGAGCGGATGCTTGAATGCGAGCATCTTGAGGATCGTATGTTCCTCGATTGTAAACAGATTTAATTTGCGTTGGTTTAAAGGCGATTACTGTGCTTGCCGGGCGACCATATAGAGAAGACCTTGCGTGATCATTAAAATTTTGGATCACCACTCCATCATAATTTCCGCTAATGATAGCTATTTTTAGTTTGTTTTCGATGCTGATAAAATTATGACCAGTGCCATCTAATATAACCGGGTTCTGAATGCTGGCGTAAACCGGCATAACATTACCACCCGGTGTAACGTTGCCGGTCTCGGAATCTATATTAGCGTAGCTATTAGCTGTTAAAGGATCACTGGTTAAGTAAAAAAATCCAGCTTCGCTCCCCATTCTTTCAAGAGCATCGCGTAACGATTGACCACCCGCTGTCAATGGCCTTGCTTGGGAATCAAACGCTTCAAAATCTTGTTGTGTGCCGTGATACAAAACCATCGGGTTGCCGTTGGCATCGACAATCTTGCTATCCTTAAACCAATTCTTAAATTCTGGCGTGTTTACAGGTCGCACCGGGGCACCCAAGACGGATGCTTGCTCGCCCGTTGTTGTAAATCTTTTCTGTAGGTCTTGAGCCGCGCGGAAGGTCTCGGCGGTTCTACGTTGTGCCTCTCTACGCGCTTGGGCGTCTTCCTTTCGACGCTCTTGAGTTAATCGGTCATAGACTCCGTTTGACCAGTCTCGGAAACTGGCGTCTCGTTCGGCTGCGAATTTGGCCGCTTCCTCGGCGTGACGGGCGAGATCACGACCGACTCTTGCAACGGCACCCCGGTTAGTTTTTCCCACTCCTCCGGATCGGTCACCACTTCTCTCGGCATCGTCATATGACTCCAGTAATTCGTTTATGTAGCTGTCATAACTCTCGACAGATACCCAATTGCCATCTCTGTCAACATAACCACTATCTTCTATGTAGTCACTCGCATACGCCATTGGAGATATCTTGACGTTCTCATTGGCGAGATGCTTATCAACTGCCGCCTCGACGCCAGCAAGTGTCGGCTTCGTATCGAAACCACCGACATTGATATCAACCAGATACCCGTTTGGGACTTCTTCAATGTTTAGCGGGTAACCGCCAAGGTCTTGCTCCAGTGCCTCAATTGTATCTGGGTTAAAGGCGACGGGATCAGTCGTCTGAATAAACAATCGATAGGTGTCAGCTTCTCCGGAAGTAGGCTTGAACTGGGACGCCGCCATCGCCTTCTGGCCTAATGCCTTGCCCAGCAACCCCAGCACTGCACGCCGTTGTTGCGACGTTAGTTCGCGATAGTCGCCGCTGCTTTGGACCCGGTAGAACATAGGTATCCGAAGGTTAGGCGACATAACCGACTCAAACGTACCCCAGCCGGTAAAGAGACGTGGG
>DPMX01000171.1:6427-13582 GCA_003540955.1 Gammaproteobacteria bacterium | reverse complement strand
AATTCAAACATCCGACAAAGTCTGGCAACATCAATCTGGAGAGCCCTCTACCAACGGACTTTCGGCAGCTACTCGAAGCTTGCGCTACCGACCTAGTCAATAGCGGTACCTAATCCGTGGACGTTGTATCTCCAAACTGGGCGCACGACTTTGGAATTCAGGCGTTCACTACAACCCGAAACCGAGAATGGAATCAAGAACCATGTGCCGCCTTTAATTTAAGTGCCCAACCTGGACACACCAACACTGTTATAGCACCCAATCTAGAACTTTGTCTTCCTGCGTTGAAACTTCCGCAGCTACCTCGCTGGTTGCATCAGGTTCACGGGTCGCGAACTGTTGATGTGACCGATTTAAATTCCTCGTTCGAGATCAATGCCGATGCAATATACACACACCTTCCTGACCATGTTTGTGGTATTTTGACAGCAGATTGCCTACCAATCGTGATCTGCGACCAAAATGCAACCGAGATCGCGGTCGTCCATGCGGGATGGAGAGGATTGCTCTGCGGAGTCATCGAATCTAGTTTGAGGAAGTTTTCGACACCAGCGACGAGATTGATCGCTTGGATCGGTCCCGGGATTAGCCGGCAGGCCTATACCGTAGACCCGTCATTCCGGCGCAGATTTATATATGCTGACGCAGCATTTGACAGGGCATTTTTTTTTAGCAACGGGAAATGGCATGCAGACCTATATGCGATCGCCGAGATGCGCCTAAATGGACTCGGTGTCACCGACGTAGCGTGCTATGACGGTTGCACATTTTCAGAACCCGACCGGTTTTACTCTAATCGAAGGGATGGTGTAACCGGACGGATGGCAACAATCGCATGGATCGACTCTGGAACATCGAGTACAGCTCAACAATATGAATAAACGCGCAACCTGTTAGCTCTGTAACGAATTTAGGTATTAGTAGTTATCAAGCAGGTTTTTCGCGTAATAACCACAAGTACACAGTATCAACCCCGTAATTTAGCTTGCCGCGCTTGATTCACAGTATCAAAGCCCCCATCTGTCCTATATATCGAATTTTTGTGAATAGGATCTAGCGATGCGCGCGGACAGACTGACAAACAAATTTCAACAGGCGCTAGCGAGTGCCCAAAGTATGGCGCTGGGTATGGATCATCAATTTATTGAACCAGCCCATCTACTCAGCGCGATGCTAGACACCGAAGAGAGCACGGTCAGCCACTTACTACTAAATGCGGGGGCTGACGTTAACAAGTTGCGCTCTAAACTCGGGCAAACAGTGGAACGTCTGGCGAAGGTTGAAGGCGGCGGGGGGGAGATCCACCCATCTAATGAACTTGTGCGAGTACTAAATTTAGCCGACAAACTCGCGCAGCAACGCAACGACTCCTATATCTCAAGTGAAATATTCGTCTTGGCCGCATTGCAAGACGGCGGCGAATTAAGCCGAATCATGAAATTAATCGGGATCAATGAGGGAAGTGTCGTAGACGCAATTGGAGCCATCAGGGGTGGAGAAAAGATGGACAACCCGAACGCCGAAGAGAACCGTCAAGCACTCGAAAAATTTACCATTGATCTCACCGCTGGGGCGGAACAAGGAAAGCTTGATCCGGTGATCGGACGTGATGAAGAAATTCGCCGTACCATACAAGTTCTGCAGCGTCGAACTAAGAATAACCCTGTACTAATTGGCGAACCTGGAGTTGGTAAGACAGCAATTGTAGAGGGGCTCGCGCAACGTATTGTAAACGGCGAGGTGCCGGATGGGTTGAAGGAGAAACGAGTCTTATCCCTCGACTTAGGAGCACTAATAGCGGGAGCTAAGTATCGAGGTGAATTCGAAGAGCGATTAAAAGCAGTTCTGAATGACTTAGCCAAACAAGAAGGACAAATAATTTTATTTATCGATGAAATGCACACCATGGTCGGCGCGGGCAAGGCTGAAGGATCGATGGACGCCGGGAACATGTTGAAACCCGCACTTGCGCGGGGAGAATTACATTGTGTTGGTGCAACAACCCTAGACGAATACCGACAAAACGTTGAAAAGGATGCTGCACTCGAACGGCGCTTTCAAAAAGTACTCATAGAGGAGCCGTCGATCGAGGACACCGTTGCAATCTTACGGGGCCTTAAGGAACGATACGCCGTTCATCATGGCGTTGAAATCACCGATTCCGCTATCATTGCGGCTGCAAAATTATCGCACCGATACATTACCGATCGACAGTTGCCTGATAAAGCGATTGATCTTATCGATGAAGCTGCGAGCCGCATTAGCATTGAAATCGATTCCAAACCTGAAGAAGTGGATCGCCTCGAACGTCGCGTGGTCCAGTTGAAAATTGAGCGAGAAGCACTCCGGAAGGAGTCAGACGAGGCATCACTAAAACGCCTTGCAGGTTTGGAAACCCAACTGAGTACAGTGGAACTCGAATTTGCGGACCTTGACAAAATCTGGCGCGCCGAAAAGGTGATACTGCAGAGAACCCATAATATCCAATCTGAGCTGGAGCGTGTTCGCCTAGAGTTCGATAGTGCCAAACGAGCCGGAGACCTAGCTCGGATGTCGGAATTGCAATATGGTGTAATACCAGAACTTGAAAAAAGCCTACAAACCGCAACTGCTGCGGAAAGTCGCGAAATGAAACTCTTACGTAGCCGAGTAACTGATGAGGAGATAGCCGAAGTAGTCTCAAAATGGACCGGTATTCCAATCTCACGAATGTTAGAAGTTGAACGCGATAAGCTCCTTCGCATGGAGCACGCACTACACGCACGTGTTGTCGGACAAGAAGAGGCCGTTAAAGCTGTTACCAATGCCATTCGACGTTCACGCGCCGGGTTGGCTGAACCAGAACGACCTAATGGATCATTCCTTTTCTTAGGTCCCACAGGGGTTGGGAAGACAGAGCTGAATAAAGCCCTCGCAGAGTTCTTATTCGATTCCGAGGAAGCTTTAGTTCGAATTGATATGTCCGAGTACATGGAAAAACATGCGGTCGCACGACTCATCGGAGCACCTCCAGGGTACGTCGGTTACGAAGAAGGTGGATACCTAACAGAGGCCGTAAGGCGCCGTCCATATTCTGTATTACTGCTGGACGAGATAGAGAAAGCCCACCCAGAGGTATTTAATATATTACTACAAGTGCTTGATGACGGACGGCTCACGGATGGCCACAGCCGTACGGTAGATTTTAGAAATACAGTTATCGTGATGACATCCAATCTTGGTTCGGATTTAATTCATGATATGACAGACGACACCGATTACGAGCGAATGCGGGAAGCCGTTATGCAGGTCGTACGGCGCAGTTTTAGGCCGGAATTCATAAATCGAATAGACGAAGCAGTCGTTTTCCATTCGCTTAGGAAAGAGCAAATCCGAGCTATTGCCGAGTTTCAAATCGAATTCCTGCGACAACGCCTCATCGAACAGGAAATGGATCTGACGCTGTCGACACGAGCCCTCGACCGCCTCGGGGAAACCGGATTCGACCCAGTTTATGGCGCACGCCCGCTTAAACGCGCCATTCAATCGTTAATCGAAACGCCACTCGCCAAAGGAATGTTAGAGGGCAAATTCCGCCCCGGCGAGCTCATTCATGTGGACGTCGATAACATTGGGGACTATTCGTTCACTGGAAAAATGGAAACCGCACTTTGATCTCCTGTAAGCAAATACTCAACCGCGGACACGCTAATCCTCAAGACTCCGCAGATGCAGGCGCCCCGACCTCACCATTGTTTAAAACTATTTAGTACAAAGATATCTTCGCGATAACCTTCTGCGCGTGGTCAATCTTCAAGCTGAGCCTGGTTTTATACTCGCTAAATTGAAATCAAAGACTAACTTTAAGGTAGCTATTTAACAGGTTTTCATCTACCATTTTTAACGGGATAGTCAAATAGGACACGGGCACTGCAATCATGGCGGTTTTAGGGATCACATCGGTGACCGTGTGGGTACCATGGATCTTCCTTTATCCGAGATGGGTTGAATCTTCTAGGTCCTTAATCATTCCATGGCGCTAGTTTAGTGGGCACGGCAAGTTGTTACCGCAGCGCTAGATAACTTTGCTTCTGATGTACGTAAAAAGCACGTCGGCCACTGAAGTAACCAACCTCCCTCTGGACATTTATAGGTGATTGAACTCCTCCAATCCTCTTCTAACACATTCAACGTCATCGCGGGTATTCTAGGGCTAATGGTTGGAAGTTTTTTGAACGTCGTTATCCACCGACTCCCACTTATGATGGAGTGCGAATGGCGCAGTCAATGTGCCATGCTGCTGGACCACCCCCTCCCGAGGGAACTACCAGAGACGTTTAACTTGATCACTCCCCGCTCTCGCTGTCCAAATTGCGCAAATCGGATATCTATACTTGAGAATATCCCTATCTTTAGCTATATCATCTTAAGGGGGAGATGCCGCTGCTGTAGCGTGCCCATTTCATTTCGTTATCCGCTCATCGAGATCGCCAGCAGTGCCGCAGCAGTAGTGGTAGC
The DNA here is from genome assembly GCA_003540955.1 of Gammaproteobacteria bacterium. GTDB lineage: Bacteria > Pseudomonadota > Gammaproteobacteria > UBA11873. Next base: position 9,085 of record DPMX01000171.1, on the reverse strand, counting down.
AGTCCATTTTGGCTTTAGCGTCGCTGCCCTTAGCGCTGTCCTGCTCTCTTGGGGTCTAATATCCCTCTGCGGAATCGATATCGAAACACAGCTACTGCCAGACACAATCGTAATGCCGATGTTGTGGGCTGGCATTGTCGTAAATTACTTCAACGTCTTTGTCTCATTGGAAGAGGCAATTTTGGGTGCTGTATTTGGGTACCTGTCTCTATGGACAGTGTTTTGGGTATTCAAACTGACGACCGGAAAGGATGGGATGGGGTATGGCGATTTCAAGCTTCTTGCGCTATTAGGGGCCTGGTTAGGGTGGAAAATTCTACCGATCGTGATTGTTCTCTCTTCGGTAGTCGGCGCCGGCGTCGGTATCGGCTTAATCCTGTTCCTTTCACACGACAAGTCGAAACCGATCCCCTTTGGTCCATACCTAGCCGTTGCAGGATGGATTGCGCTCCTATGGGGTGACGAAATAACAGCACAGTATCTGTATAGCGTAGGCCAACGGTGAGTACCGAAATCATCGTCGGTTTAACTGGGGGGATAGGCTCCGGGAAATCTGCAGTCTGCCACGAGTTTGAGCGGCACTCCGTCCCGATCGTCGACGCTGACGTTGCGGCCCGAGAAGTTGTTGCCCCCGGCTCCATTGGATTCACGGCCGTGGTGCAAGCTTTCGGCGAAGAGATTCTAAGTTCAGGGACTATCGACAGAAAAAAGTTACGGCAGGTAATTTTTGCTGATGAAACCAAACGGGCCACCTTAGAAGGTATTCTACATCCGCGGATACGCGAAAATATAGACAATCAGCTTGCAAAGTTGGACTCACCGTATTGTATTCTGTGCGTACCCCTGTTAGTTGAGAAGGCCGGTTATCGAAATGTAGACCGAATCCTGATAGTTGACTGCCCCACAGAAATTCAAATACGCCGCGTCATGGAGCGCGACGATTTGACACAAGCACAAGTCAAAGCAATCATGCAGACTCAGGCGACCCGTGACGAACGATTGCGTGTGTCGGATGATGTGATAGAGAATAGCGGAGAATTTGGAGAGTTAGAAGCGCAGGTCCAGATCCTTCATGCGAAATATATGGCCATTGCAGAGCTAACCCGTCGAGAGCAACAATAAAATGGAAAGCACCGAGTTGGGGAAGCAAAGCACTCTATTTCCGGAAGTCGGAACATTCACGGAGTATGAGCAACCACTCAACGAGCGAGTGCGAAACTGCCTTCGCCTAGAACATTTGTTCGCCACCATTCAAGATGGTTGCAAAGGAGGATCGCAATGGAGTGCACGTGCCGCAATCGTAGGAATGCTAGAAGCCAGCGATATGCTCGCCAGAACTGATATCAAAGGTGATTTAATCAAGGAGCTCGATCGACATTCGTCTAAAATATCGAGATTTAATGACAATCCAAAAGTTGACCAAGAGACCCTGGGGAGCGTCCTCGCCACCGTTCAAGCGCTTCTTATAAAATTAAAATCGAGCGATTGTCATCCTGGCGAAATAATACGTACTGACGAATTAATAAATCAGGTAAGGCAACGGATTTCAATACCCGGGGGAAGCTGTAATTTTGATCTACCTGCGTTCCATCATTGGTTATCAAAGTCTCCGGATTTGCGGGCCGATCAATTCCAACATTGGATCGCAGACCTTTTGGTCATAGAACAAGCCGTCGCTTTGGTTTTACAAATGTTGCGTCAAAGTGCGCCTCCGCGTTGCATTCCCGTCGAAAATGGCTTTTTCCAACAGCAACTAGATCCTGGGATACGATACCAGCTTATACGCGTTTCCATAGCTGACAACCTCGGCGTCTTCCCGGAAATCAGCGGCGGCAAACATCGATTTGTTATACGCTTCCTTCGACAACCACATACTGTTGGACGGCCGACACCAGCACGCGAATCATTATCTTTCGATTTGCAGTGTTGTGGAATCTAAAAGTTACCGTCTGCAACCTCAATCTCTGAAACAGCCTTCCCCAACGTATCCATAGCGGTTTCCTTATCGGCGGTCCAGACCTCGAAAGGCAGCACAACCCCCTGGCACCCGGACAATATTGCGCGAGCAATATCTTGTGGTTCCAGAAATGAACCAAACGTAAACGCTGGGAGCACAGTATTATTCACAAGATCTTGCACTGCACTCCAACCAAACGTGTCGTTTAAGGTTTCGAATCCATTAGAGCGGAAGGGTCCGATCAAAAGCAACTCTGCACCCGCCTGTTCAGCCTGTACCAACTCAGTCGAAGTGCTACAGGAGAATCCAATCAACGTATCGCAATCGACGTGCCCCCGAATACTGTCTAACAGCTTTACATCAATAGCATTGGTCCCCTTGGCATCCTGCTCTCTCGACAATTCAAAAATAAGTTTTGCGTCGTATCGACCTAAAAAACGGCCGATTTCTGTCAACACACGTTTGTTATAACCTCCTATAACCAATTGATTGTTTAGGATTACGCAACAAGGACCGGCATCGATCCATTTTTCGAGCGAGCCTAGATATTGTGCCGGAGAAACTCTCAGATCCGGGATAGCACATGCGAACCGTGGAAGCCCCAAAGCCGTGACGACAGTTCTATTGGCCGCAGGAAAAGCATAGTGGATGAGTTCCGACGAGTTAACCCAAGCGATTTTCTGTCCCTCACACCCCCGAGG
>DPMX01000171.1:0-6115 GCA_003540955.1 Gammaproteobacteria bacterium | reverse complement strand
CCCTCACACCCCCGAGCCGATCCACGCCACTTTGATACCTCCCACACGTCAAAATCTATAGTTTTAGTTGGGTAACGATAGGCAAATCGTAAAAGCGGTACGGCAGAGATGATCTCAATACCTAGCTCTTCGTTAACTTCGCGGCGTAGCGCTCGAAATCGACTCTCGCCTTCTTTGCGCTTACCACCAGGAAGCTCCCAAAGGTTCCCATGCTCAAGATGAGCTGGCCGCAAGCAAATAAGGATTTGGCCTTCGTCACTGCGAATTGCACCAGCGACAACCTCTATGGATTTTCCCTGAACCAATTTGAAATCCTAGTTCTGGGAATTAAGCTACGTGCGATATTCCGCATTAATACGGACGTAATCATACGACAAATCGCACGTCCAAAGGCATACCTTGGCTTCACCTTGATCAAGGGCTATACGTACCACTATCTCTGCCTGCGCCATAATCGCGGCTGCCCGCGACTCCTCGTAGGTTGGAACCGGCTCTCCATTTCTCACAATTTGATAGTCATCTAGCCAAAACGAAACTTTATGTATGTTCATTTCCGCAACGGGAGCCCGTCCAATCGCTGCAAGTATTCTGCCCCAGTTGGGGTCACTCGCGAAAAAAGCAGTCTTAACTAAGGGAGATTGAGCAACGGTAGTCGCAATCGCGAGGCTATCCTCCTCGCACTTACTTTCGACTATGATTTCAATAAATTTTGTTGCACCTTCACCATCTTTAACTATCGATTTTGCAAGTGATTCGAATACTTTGCTAATACCCTCTACAACGATCGACCAGTGCGGGTGTGCGGGTGTGAGCTGCGAATTGTTTTTTCTTTTCCCAGTCGCCGTTAATACGCACGCATCGTTGGTGGAAGTATCACCATCGACTGAAATGCGGTTGAACGACTGATTCACGCAATCTGCCAAAATTAATTGCACATGTGCTTGATCGATATTCGCGTCGGTTGCTATAAAGGCGAGCATAGTCGCCATGTTTGGATGAATCATGCCTGATCCTTTGGCGATACCAGAGACACGATAACTTTCATCTCCGACCTTAGTCTCAAGCGAAAAATATTTAGCCACTAGATCTGTCGTCATAATTGCCTGCGCCGCATCCTCCCACCTGTCAGCAGCTAAAGATTGGATCAGTTTCGGAAACGCATCGATGATCTTTTTGTAATTCAAACGTTCGCCAATGACCCCCGTCGAAAACGGCATTATTTCCGCAGACGAACAACCTTGGATATCAGCAAGTCCGCAAATTACTTTCCGAGCATGCTCTATACCTAGCGTACCAGTACCGGCATTTGCATTTCCGGAGTTAAAGACTAAAAATTTCGGCTGTCTTGCTGCGATATTCTCCCGCGCAACAATAACGGGGGCAGCACAAAACTTGTTTTGGGTGAAGACAGCGGCGGTCTGAGCCCCCGGGACGAGCTCTACAAGTACCACATCGTTTCTGGACCGCCCCCGGATGCCGGCGTTCGCAACAGCCAGACGCACACCTTCTATCTCTACCGGCTCACTGCATTCGATAAAGTCAAATTTCACAATGAGCTATCTCGCTTTACCCACTCTTTCCGTGACATTGTTTATATTTCTTACTGGATCCGCATGGACAAGGATCGTTGCGACCGACTTTCTTTTCTCTTCTGACAAAGGGCGCATTCTGAGGTTCCGTTTTCAGTTCGTCGCGAGCTAGTGGGTTTTCAGCCCCCTGATGATGGTACTGCATGGTCTCTGGATTCGGCCGTCGCTGATCTTCAACTGCATCGACATCATCGCGGGCCTTAATGTCAATTTTAGATAACGCCCCGATTAATTCACCCATAATCTGTTGGAGCATCCGGCCGAACATTTCAAAAGCCTCACGTTTGTATTCCTGTTTTGGATTCTTCTGAGCAAAGCCTCGCAGATGGATTCCTTGTCGCAGATAATCCATCGACGCTAGATGTTCTTTCCAATGAGAATCTAATATTTGCAACATAATTGCTTTTTCAAATTGACGAAGTACTCCTGCGCCGACCAGGTCTTCTTTTTTCTGATAGGCCTCCTCAATTACGTTTAAAATACGCTCACGCAGTCCTTCTTCGTCCAAATTTTCGTCGTCTTCTAGCCAAGATGAGACATCAAAAGTCTGACCGTATTCTTGCTTTAGCGCTAACATAAGCCCGTCAACATCCCAGTTTTCATCGAAACTTTGCGGCGGAATGAATGTATCGATGAATTCATTGACGACATCATGACGAATACCTTTGATATTCTCCGCAACATCATCCGCCTCCATCAATTCGCGTCGCTGCTCGTAAACATGCTTGCGTTGATCATTAGCAACATCGTCAAATTCCAACAATTGTTTACGGATATCAAAATTTCGACCTTCCACTTTTCGCTGCGCGTTCTCGATCGCCTTTGACACCCATGGATGCTCGATCGCTTCACCTTCTTCCATACCCAACTTCTGCATCAAAGTCGCTACTCGCTCTGAGGCGAAAATTCGCATCAGATTGTCCTCCAGCGACAGGTAAAACCGACTTGAACCAGCATCTCCTTGTCGACCCGCCCGGCCGCGTAGCTGATTATCAATACGCCTGGACTCATGCCTTTCAGTACCGATGATATGCAGTCCGCCAGACACTACCACTGCATCATGTCGGGTTTGCCAGGCCTCTTTAGTAGCAGAGATTTTCTCTATGTCAGTATCCCTAATTGCCAATAGTTCCGCTTCCAGGCTACCACCGAGCACAATATCTGTCCCCCGTCCCGCCATATTAGTCGCGACCGTCACTGTTCCCGGGCGTCCGGCTTGCGCAATGATTTGCGCCTCGCCTTCATGAAATTTAGCATTCAACACTTGATGCTCTATTTTTTCTTTATTTAACGATTTCGATAAGTATTCTGAACTCTCTATCGATGCTGTTCCGACCAACACCGGTCTACCTGATTTGATGCACTCGCGAATTTCTTCGTTAATTGCATCGTATTTCTCTTTAGCTGTCAGAAATATCACATCACCAAGATCTTCTCGCACCATCTCCATATGTGTTGGAACGACTACAACTTCCAAGCCATAAATTTGCTGAAACTCATAGGCCTCTGTGTCTGCTGTTCCTGTCATGCCTGACAGTTTCTCGTACAAACGAAAATAATTCTGGTACGTTATCGATGCTAAAGTTTGAGTTTCTTGTTGTATCGAAACCATCTCTTTCGCTTCAACTGCCTGATGTAGACCCTCCGACCAGCGCCGCCCAGGCATTGTCCTACCAGTAAACTCATCCACGATAAGAATTTCCCCGTTCGACACGACATAGTCGACGTCGCGCTGAAATAATGAATGAGCCTTCAATGCCGCGCTAACGTGGTGCATTAAGGAAATGTTGCGTGCGCTATATAAGCTATCACCACCAGCTAAAAGACCAATTTCATCCAGTAGTTTTTCAACTTTCTCGTGACCCGCCTCTGTTAGAAAAACCTGACGCGATTTTTCATCTACCGAATAATCTCCTTCATCATCTACTTCACCCTCTTCATCTTCCGCTTGCTTGACCTGTTGGGACAGTTTCGGGACGATTTTATTTATTTTTACATATAGATCACTGCGGTCATCGGTCGGACCTGAGATAATGAGTGGCGTGCGGGCTTCGTCGATAAGTATTGAATCCACTTCATCGACAACAGCATAGACGAGCCCACGTTGAACCCGTTGGTCTTGAGTAAATGCCATATTATCGCGCAGGTAATCAAACCCAAATTCATTGTTCGTACCATATGTTATGTCCGCTCGATAAGCCGCTTTTCGCTCTGCCGAGTCCAAACCGGAGAGCACAACCCCGACACTGAGACCAAGGGCTTCATAGAGCTTTCCCATCCATTCTGCATCTCGTTTTGCCAAATAGTCATTAACCGTAATCACGTGAACACCACGGCCTGGTAAAGCGTTGAGATAGGCGGCAAGGGTAGCGACAAGAGTTTTGCCTTCACCGGTTCTCATCTCTGCAATCTTCCCTTGGTGCAGTACCATTCCACCCAACATCTGGACGTCAAAATGACGCATTTCTAATGTTCTTCTCCCCGCTTCTCGAACAATCGCGAAGGCCTCAGGTAAAAGATCATCAAGAGTTTCCCCTGCCTGCAGACGGGATTTGAATTCCTTGGTTTTAAGCGCTAAATGTTCGTCTGTAAGTGACTCATACTCGATCGCAAACGTATTGATCACATTGGTCGCTTTGCCTAACTTTCTTAAGAAGCGATCGTTACGTGTTCCAAATACTGAACGAACAAGCTTTCGCGTTAATTTGAGTGGGTTGGCGCTCATACAGGTCTCAACTTTAATCTGACCTTAATTCAATTCGTTTAGAACACGTGCAGCAATCCGTAGTTTTTGTACCTACGGCCACTAACGGCAAATCACAAACGAAACCGCGCTGCATATTCATTTTTGCTAGGCGTACCAAATCGAAATCGCCCCACATTGGGACCGAGGTCATACACATTGTATCAAATTGAGACGTACAGCCGGACCCTAACAGAAGTACTCCACGCGGCGTTCCTTGATTGGTGAATTTTTCAGGATTAATGAATTTCTCGTTATGCAAAACTCCGAGATGGACGCGAGGATCAGTTGAACGTCCAGCATGTCCAAATCACGCTATCAACTGATCTTACCTGGTGCGATCGCCAATCTCTGCGAGATCCTCCTTGCTTTGAGCATAACGGGTGACCTAGCCATTACCGTGGTTTATGTCCACTACTTTGCTGTAGCCCCAACGCTTTCCCGGCTACGTTACTATACCAGCGCCAATAAAACCGGCTGCAATTTTGAGACTAGTAGGAGATCCAACATCTTTTTTGTACCGCGACCTCACCCTTAAGGTTAGAATTGTCCTGGGCACAGTGAGAACCTAGATGTCTTTCCCTACAAAACTTGACGCCATTGTCACTCATAATCCCGTTTTACGGAAATTATTCCGTAATGCAGCTAAGCATCAAAACACCGCGCTTCGGGTCAAATCCTTGGTGGCGGAACCACTGCGTAGCCACATACAATTAGTCGCCGTGCGCGAAGATACGATCGTACTTACTGCCGATTCTTCTGCTTGGGCAGCTAAAATGCGCTACCAGGTTCCCAATTTGGTTAAAAAAATAAGAAAAACCTCTGAATTTGCCGAAATCCAGACGATTCGAGTCACGGTATTGAAATCTTCGTCGGCAGATACTCTACCAAGAAACCGCAAGGCCGCTCCGATAAGCGTGTCCTGCGCCTCGGCATTGAAAAATAGAGCTTCTTCTGTCGATGACCCCGCTCTCAAGGAAGTACTTTTACGATTAGCTAGTAGGCGTGGTGTATAGCTTGCAGCTCCTGTCGCTGGCTCGCAACCGAAACGCAAAGCAGACGTCTGAGCTTAGTGCACTGGCATCGGTTGCATAAAAGAAATCGGGGCTACGTCTTCGTTCTCAAAGGATACCAATTCCCAAGCCGACTTGTTCGCCAACAACTTTCGAAGTAAGCGATTATTTAACTCGTGACCTGACTTATGGCCGTGAAATGAGCCAATCAGACTGTACCCAAGCAAATACAGATCACCGATTGCGTCTAATATTTTATGTTTTACGAATTCATCTTCGTAACGCAACCCATCTTCATTTAGGACACGATAATCATCTACGACGACCGCATTATCTAAACTACCGCCAAGCGCTAGGTTCTTCTCTCGCAAAAGTTCTACATCGCGCATGAACCCGAACGTTCGCGCCCTACTCACCTCTTTCACGAACGAGGTCGTAGAAAAATCTATCTCGGCATGTTTGCTACTTTGTTGAAAAAACGGATGGTCGAATTCAATTGCAAACGACACCTTAAATCCGTCAAATGGTTCAAATCGCGCATGTTTGTCATGATCTTCCACTGTAAGAGCATGCTTAATCCGAATGAAACGTTTTGGCGCGTTCTGCTCCGCAAACCCAGCCGACTGGATGAGGAACACGAACGGACCAGAGCTGCCATCCATGATAGGAACCTCAGAAGAGCTGACGTCAACATACGCGTTGTCAATTCCTAAGCCAGCAAAGGCCGATAACAAGTGCTCTACAGTCGATATCCGCCTTCCATCTCGCGA
>DPMX01000049.1 GCA_003540955.1 Gammaproteobacteria bacterium | reverse complement strand
TTTTCAGTGAGCGGTCTCGCAAAACGAGTTATCCCATGCCTCGATGTCGATGCAGGCCGGGTAGTAAAAGGTGTTCGCTTTGTGGACATCAAAGATGCCGGGGATCCGGTCGAAATTGCAAGGCGTTATAATGATCAAGGCGCCGATGAAATTGCATTTCTTGATATAACGGCAAGTCATGAACGTAGGGATACTATTATCCCAGTCGTTGAACAGGTTGCTAGTCAAGTATTTATTCCGTTAACAGTTGGCGGTGGAATAAGGACAATCGAGGATGTGAGACGATTGTTAATGGCGGGTGCCGACAAGGTGTCGATAAATACTGCCGCCGTTGTAAATGCGGACTTTGTTCGTGAGGCGTCGAATAAGTTTGGTTCGCAGTGCATAGTAGTCGCGGTCGATGCGCGGCGGGTTGCCTCAACTCCTCTGCGGTGGCAAGTATTTACCCATGGTGGTCGTCGAGCTACGGGACTTGACGCAATTGAGTGGTGTAGACATATGTCGGCTGCTGGTGCGGGTGAGATCCTACTAACAAGCATGGATCGTGACGGTACTCGCGATGGGTTCGATATAGAGTTGACAAGAACCGTTGCAGACGTGACATCAATACCAGTGATAGCATCTGGTGGTGTCGGGACGCTTGAACACCTTAGTGACGGGGTTCTTGCTGGACATGCAGATGCTGTTCTCGCTGCCAGCATCTTTCACTTTGGCGAATTTACTGTGGCGCAGGCCAAAGAGCATTTGCGCGATAATCAAATTGAAGTGCGATTATGAGTTGGGTTGACGAGGTCAAGTGGGATGAAGACGGCTTAGTGCCGGCTATTGCGCAAGCGGAGAATTCTCGCCGTGTTTTGACTCTTGCATGGATGAACCGCGAAGCGCTCCATGCAACTGTGGCTGAGAAGCGAGCAGTTTACTGGTCGAGATCCCGTAAGTGCTTATGGCGCAAGGGCGAAGAATCAGGATATATTCAACAACTGAACTCACTATGCATCGATTGCGACGGGGATGCGATTCTTTTGATCGTAGAGCAAGTTGGTGGTATCGCTTGCCATACAGGTCGTGAAAGTTGTTTCTTTCGTACCTACCAAAACAATCAGTGGGAAGTTTCTGACAAAGTGCTAAAGGATCCCGCCGATATTTATGGCCGCCGATCTTAGCTTTTGAGGCCCGCTTTTCAATGTCGACTGAAATTATAAACGAACTTTTTAAAATTCTTAAGCAGCGTAGGACTGCCGATCCGTCTACGTCCTACGTGGCTGGCCTTTACGCCGAGGGATCTGATCAGATTCTTAAAAAGATCGGGGAAGAGGCTGCTGAATTATTAATCGCAGGGAAGGGCGGGTTGGAAAATGAAATTATTCATGAAACTGCAGACCTCTGGTTTCATTCATTGGTTTTATTAGCTTATAACGAAATAGATGCGGATAGGATAATGTCGGAGCTCGAGCGTCGATTAGGAAAATCCGGACTAGAGGAAAAGGTTTCACGTCCGCGAAAATAGGCGGCCAACTGAAAGTTTGACCCCTTGGAGGCGTATCATGTCATTTGGAATAAAAGAACTTATTGTAATTTTAGTCATTGTCATGTTGGTGTTTGGAACTAAGAAAATTCGCAACGTTGGTACCGATGTTGGCGGCTGGATTCGTGACTTTAAAAGGGCACTGAAAGATGGGCAGGATGCCCCTGACGACGCTGCTAAAAAGACCGACCCTGGTCGAGTGATTGAAGGTGACAGTAATGTGTCAGATAAAGAAAATCTATAGATAGATTAACTCATGTTGGATATCGGTTTTTGGGAATTTGCGTTAATTGGGATTGTTGCGCTGGTCGTGGTGGGTCCGGAGCGGTTCCCTGGTATGGCTCGGACAGCCGGTCAGCTTATCGGACGTGCAAAGCGGGCGATGCGGGAGCTTAGATATGAACTAGAGCGCGACCTTGAGGTGGAAGAGACTGATGGTGTTAATGACGCGTTCTTAGATGAATCCATCGATATTGAAGTTTTAAATCAAGCCAAAGATAAATCTGACGATTAAGCATTTGTATGGCTGAGGGAGACACAGTCGATCACGATGAGCAACCGATAGCTCAACATGATGATGGCCTGGATCGAACCGAGCGAACTTTCGTATCTCACCTGAGAGAACTTCGAAGCAGGATAATGGCCGCGTTATTGAGCGTACTAGTGGTATTGCTTGTACTAGTACCGTTCGCAAATGACTTGTATTTGTGGTTAGCCGACCCGTTGTTACGCCACATGAGCGATACCGGAGCGACAATGATTGCAACGGAAGTTGCCTCACCGTTTCTAGCCCCATTTAAGTTAGCGTTGTTCGTCGCTGTTTTTATCTCTGCACCATATATTTTCTATCAAGTTTGGGCATTCGTCGCTCCGGGGCTATATCGGAATGAACAGCAGCTGGCACTACCAGTGCTTGTCTCTAGCACCGCATTATTTTATTTCGGTATTGCCTTCGCGTACTACATTGTATTCCCGTTAATGTTTGGGTTTTTTTCGGCAACAGCTCCTTCAGGAGTTGCGGTCATGACGGACATAAGTAAGTATTTAGATTTTGTATTGAAGTTGTTTTTTGCGTTTGGCGTGGCGTTCGAAGTCCCAGTGGCGACGTATTTGGCTGTTCGCACCGGTATGACTACGCGTAAAACGCTGGTGGCGAAACGACCTTATGTAATCGTTGCAGCCTTCGTTGTTGGAATGTTACTGACTCCACCCGACATCATTTCACAGATACTGCTGGCGGTTCCAGTATGGCTTTTGTTTGAGCTTGGTCTCATTCTCTGTGGATTATATATTCAAGATTCAGAGGAAAGTTAATATCCTGACGTGTCTGGTGCGAAATCGTGATGATCACTCAATCCGTTCAATCCCACGATCGCCGCTAACCACGATAATGTCGGCCCCGCGCTGCGCGAATAGGCCATTAGTCACAACTCCGGGTATTTGATTGATCGTTTTCTCGAGTCGAACTGGCTCTCTTATTTGAAGTCCAAATACGTCGATTATTTGATTGCCATTATCAGTGGTAAACCCATGGCGTAGTTCTGGCCGACCACCTAGTTTGACCATTTCTCTCGCCACGAAACTTCGTGCCATCGGAATGACCTCGATCGGTAGTGGAAATTCCCCAAGGCGCTTAACCATTTTTGAGTCATCAACAATACAGATGAATAATTTACTCGCGTGTGCAACAATTTTTTCACGAGTCAGCGCGCCGCCGCCACCTTTAATGAGATGCCGGTGGCCCGAGGCTTCGTCCGCTCCGTCAACATAAACGGGTAGGTCGCCAACGCCATTGAGGTCTAGTACAGCAATTCCATTTGCTTTCAGTCGTTCTGCGGATGCCGTAGAGCTGGCTACTGCACCTTCGATTTGGTGTTTGTATTGCCCCAAGAGGTCGATGAAGTAGTTTGCCGTACTTCCTGTACCGACCCCAATGAACCCTTCCAATTCAATAAGTTCAATTGCAGCGGTCGCTGCCATTAATTTTTTTTCATGTTGATCCATAGATTATCGTCCATTTTCGGAGACGCGAAGGTTTTCTCGGCTAAATAACTAGGTCACTATTCACACTCCTAAATGGTATCTTATATCTATGTAAAATTATTCTTTTAATTCTATTTTTAAAAGGCTTGGTTTACGACACCATGGATTCGGCCGTTTTGAAGCTGTGGAGTCACGAGGTGAGCTTTTAAACCTCCCTCAATAAAGTCGGTAACACTTGGAATATCAATGTAATCTACTATCGTATACATAACGTAGTATGTGGGAGAATGATCATGGGGGACCAGATTCGACCAAGAGACGTAGACAATATTAATGCGTATCTGGCGGTCCGAGGAATAGAGTTTGATAGACTTGCCCGCGAATTTTTTCGCGCTGACAGATTATGGTCGCCGACGAGATAAAAGGCTCGCCCGGTCCCAGCGATCTGGTCCAAGTAATGCAACTACTCTATACACTTGGATTGAATACCGGGAGCGCTGGAAATGCGAGCTGCCGACTTAGTGGGAAGCAATACTTAATAACCCCGAGCGGGATCGACCCATCGGCATTGAGCCCCGATTCAATTGTACGCATGCCGGCAAGTGGCGCTAATAACGTGGGTGAGCTTAAACCTTCTTCGGAAGCGAACATGCACGGTGCGATCTATGCCGCACGCCCAGATGTAGGCGCTATCGTCCACACCCATTCACCCTATGCCACGGCACTCGCATGTACCCGTCAACCTATTCCAGCTTTTCATTATATGGTTGGGGTTGCTGGTGGAGATTCGATCCGATGCGCGCCCTATGCTACTTTCGGTTCCGAGGAATTGTCGGAGAATGCTGTAGTTGCGCTTCGAGAACGCAAAGCCTGCTTGCTAGCGAATCATGGTGTATTAGCTGTCGCTGCCGATCCGCTTGCTGCGGCGATGCTTGCTTTGGAAGTGGAGCAGCTATCAATGCAATACTGCATAGCCGTTCAGAGCGGTGGGCCGGTGTTACTCGATGGAGCACAAATGAAAGAGGTACTGGAGAAATTTAAAACCTATGGCCAGATCAGCGAATAGTCCGCTCGAGGAATTTCGGGAGCATCCTAGTTTTCATCTGGCGTTTCCCGTGCATGATATAGAAGCGACTCGATCATTCTATGTCGACGTGCTGGGCTGCGGTGTCGGACGGAGTTCAGAGTCTTGGTTGGACTTAAATTTCTTTGGTTACCAGATCACGGCCCACCGGGTTTTAGAGAGCGAAATCCCGCTAACCAATAATGTCGACGATCACGATATTCCGATTCCTCATTTTGGATTAATTATGGATTGGGAAGACTGGCATCGCGCCGTCGATCACATGGTATACATTGGAGCGAAATTCTTAGTTGAGCCTCATGTGCGATTTAAGGGTTTAGTAGGTGAGCAAGCGACATTTTTTCTCGAAGACCCGAGTAGAAACTGTCTCGAATTCAAGGCTTTTAAAGAGGCAGCCGATGTTTTTGGTACGTGAACATTTTTCCCATCCGTAAGATGGTTGTGCAGGATCTACGACTCGGTCTGCGGGAAAAATAGCTGCCGCAACGTTGCACCTGGATCTGATGCCCTCATAAACGTTTCCCCAACCAAAAAAGCGTTAACACCGTGGCTGCGGAGCATGGAAACATCGGCGCTAGTATGGATTCCAGATTCAGTAATAACTAATCGATCGTCCGGTATATCACGCAGCAATTTTATTGTCGTGTCGATGTTAGTGACAAAGCGACGCAAATCGCGGTTATTAATTCCGATCAACGGTAGTCGTAACCGCAGGGCTCTTTCCAATTCAGTCCGATCATGAACCTCTAGTAAAACATCCATTCCTAAAGTTGAAGCGATTTCCGCAAGCTCTTGTAGTGTTGGATCATCCAGACATGCGACGATCAAAAGTAGGCAGTCAGCGCCAAGAGCCCGTGTTTCAAATACTTGATACGGATCAATCACGAAGTCTTTGCGTATTACGGGTAATGCACATGCTGCCCGGGCCGTAAGTAGATCGTTATCATGTCCTTGGAAAAACTTTTCATCCGTGAGAACCGATAGGCAGCTTGCACCACTGGCAGCATAACTTTGTGCGATAAGTTTGGGGCTATAATTATCTCGAATAAGCCCTTTACTCGGCGATGCTTTTTTACATTCAGCAATTACAGCTGGTATATTTTTTTCTACTTGATGTAATAAAGCGTTGGCGAAGTTTCGTACTGGTGACGCATTTTTTGCTTGCCGCTCTATTTTCGCCTGCGGGGTGTGGGCCTTACGCTGCTTAACTTCGTTCATTTTGTGTTCGATTATATCGAGCAAAATGTTGGACGAAAGAGTTGCATTAGCCGTGTCGCTCTGACTCATGGTGCGCGCCTGTGTCGCTTAGTAAATTCTATAAAGTGATTGAATCTATCTCGCGCAGACCCTTCAGCTAAAACCTGATTGGCTCGTTCGACTCCCCCGGCGATAGTGTCTGCCAGACCGCAAATGTAAATTGCGGCGCCGCCATTTAGCGCCACTATATCGCGAGCCGGACCTGGTTCGTTATCGAACACTTTTCTTATTATTTTGAGGCTATGCTCGGCGTCGCTCGCGACTATCGAGGATCTATCCCGTATCTCAATGCCAAATTCTTTCGGGTCGACTTCGAACCAAGTTATTCGCCCATCACATAACTCCGCCACGGTAGTGATTGAGCTAATACTAAGCTCGTCGAGGCCATCTTTGGCGTTAACCACAAGCGCACGTTCCGTGCCGAGTCGAGCTAAGGCTTCTACTACTATTGTTTGCCAGTGGCGATCGAAAACGCCTACAAGTTGCATTCGTGCACCCGCTGGATTGGTCAATGGACCAAGGACATTGAACAAGGTTCGAATTCCGAGCTCGCGTCGGGGACCGACCGCGTAACGGGTAGCGCGATGGTGAGCCGGTGCGAACATAAATCCGACTCCTGTTTCCCGTATCGAATGCGCAACAATAGTTGGTTCAAGCTCAATATTCGCACCAGCTTCTGCCAGAACGTCAGCAGATCCACTGGAGCTAGATACCGATCTATTTCCATGTTTAGCGACTTTAACACCAACACTTGAAGCAACAAGAGCAGAGGCTGTTGATATATTTAGTGTTCCAATCATATCACCTCCTGTTCCACATGTATCGACTGTATTTTTTGGACTATTAATTTTTGTTGATTTTTTTCTTAGTATTTTTGTTGCGCCTAAAATCTCTTCAAATGTTTCTCCTTTAATTTTTAAAGCAGTTAAAAAGGATGATATGAATATTTCTGAAACTTTACCACTCATTATTTCATTGAAAACAAAAATTGACTCATCTATAGAAAGATCTTTTTTTTCATATAATTTATTTATTATTATTTTTATTTTATTCATTTATTATATTAATAAAATTCTTAAGTATTATTTTACCGACATTTGTGCCTATACTTTCAGGATGAAATTGCAAACCAAATGTTTTATATTTTACATGTGCAATGCCCATAATCATTTTCTTTTTTGAAGTTGCTATAACTTGCATATCCTTTGGTATAGAATTATACTTAATAATCAAAGAATGATATCTAGTTGCTTTAAATATTTTATTTAAACCATAAAAAATTTTGTTATTATTATGATAAATTTCAGATAGTTTACCATGAACAATTTCTGGAGCTTTAATAATTTTACCTCCAAAAGCTTGTCC
>DPMX01000193.1:1135-11007 GCA_003540955.1 Gammaproteobacteria bacterium | reverse complement strand
GATTTTACAATCATGCGCTATATGGCAGTAGGCCATGATCCAGTTATCATCACCTAACGAGGTCACCCCACCTCCATGTGCTGTCCCTCGATTGATGCTGCAGTACTCACGGATAACATTCCCATTACCAATTACTAAGGCAGAATTTGACGCTTTCTGAAACTTTTTGTCCTGGGGGTCTTCACCGATGGAGCAAAAATGGAAGATCTTATTGTTTGCACCGATCTGAGTTGGCCCTTTTATAACAACGTGCGAACCTATCCATGATCTATCACCAATCTCAACGTTTGCGTCGACTATCGTCCATGGACCAATTGTTACATCTGATCCAATAACCGCATCTGGATGAACAATAGCTTTCGGATCGATCAAGGATCGTCCTCCATCTCAGTTGTCATAAATTCCGCGCTCGATACTAGCTCTCCGTCCACATGAGCGGTTGCAACAAAACGATAGATACCGCTCCGTTGGCGCGTTAACGTCGCATCGATAATAATTTGGTCGCCAGGTCCTACCGGGCGTTTAAAACGCGCCTTATCGACCGCGACTAAGTAGTATTCTGCATCATTTTTACTGCGCGTTTTATAGGAATAGAATGCAAGCACCCCAGTTGCTTGCGCCATCGCCTCTAAGATCAGGACCCCTGGCATAATTGGCCTTTTCGGGAAGTGTCCTTGAAAGAACGGTTCATTAATCGTCACGTTTTTGAGTGCCTTGATGGACTTGAAAGCCTCGCACTCTATAACTCGATCGATTAATAAGAACGGGTACCGATGAGGTAGCATGTTGAGAATTTCTTTTATCGTTATATCGCTCACTTAGCGCCCTCCAAACAAACTCTCCACATCGAAAACTGCAATGCAACAAAAATGATACACAGGCTAACGTATGTACTACGACATACTACACTGTCAAGGCACAATGCTTGTGATAACTATGAGCGTACTCACCCAAACTCGTAACCTCGTCGACACACGGACGTTCTACAAATCGGGACGAGAGCAGTTCAAAATCCGCAATCATCGCGCAATCGCGTCACCGATCGCGCCCGGAACCGCATGTCGGGAATAAAACTCAATTCCTCGGATTACCTTCACTCAACGGTGCAATACGATTCAAAGCGAGGAACTTTTCCGCTGCCGACAGAACGGCCTGACAGCGGCGTCATCTAATTCTGCCGCATCCGGCCGAACTAGAGTCTCCGAGTCAGCCCACGCCAAAGACTCTTCCTGCACACCCGGTTGATTCCCCGGGGGTGCCTTTACTTCTTAAGATGCGTAATGATGGATTCGGTAATATCGATTGGCGGGCTGGCGTATATCACACCTTCCCCCAAAACCAAATCAAATTTCTGAGCTTTCGCAACCACGCGGATCGCCTCGACGATATCTCTTTGAATCTTGCCGAATTCCTCATTGCGCCGATAATTGACGTCCTCACGGAACTCGTCAGAATCGCGCTTGAGCTCTCGTCGACTATTAACGATATCGCGCTCTAGCCGCGCTCGCTCCGTTTCACTCATGATTGCGCCGTCTTTGACCATTCTATCTTCAAGACTTTTAAGACTCTTTTGCGCCGCCACAAGCTCACGATCGCGAGTCGCGAATTCTTTTTCTAACTTCTTTCGCGCAACATCAGCCATCGGGGCAGCCTCTAACACCTTAACAGCATTAACCACGCCAATCTTGTAGTCTGCTGCTACCGCATGACCCCAAAAAACAACTGACGCGGCAACCGCTATTCCAAAAACACTATAACTAATTTTTTTCAATGCTAAATACTCCGTACAATGCCTGTTTCGTCGCAGGCTACCTAACGCCTAAGTTTATCCCACCCCACTCGAACCAGTTACCCTGCTCAAAATGATGTACCAAACGTAAATTGAAATTTTTGAACCTCGTCACCGAGTTTATCGTTAAATGGTTCCGCAATACTAACCGATAATAATCCAAACGGGGACAACCATACTCCTGAAAGCCCTACCGATGTCCGTAAGTCACTGAAGGAAAATTTCTGATTCGTCGCGAACACATTGCCAGCATCAAGAAATCCAGTTAGGCGAACCGATTTAAATTCATCGAGGAACGGGACGGGAATGATGAGTTCAGCGTTCCCCACGACCAGGGTATCACCGCCAAGCGCGCGTCCAAAAATGTCCTCTGGCCCTAAGGAGTTTTCTTCGAATCCTCGCACCGTCCGCGGCCCTCCCGCATAAAAATTCTCAAAAAACGGTAGCTCAGATGTATCTCCGTACGCGTCACCGTACCCTACCCGACCTTTGAGTAATAGTACGTATTCTCTAATCAATGGAATGAATACACGCGAATCATAGTCTACTTTCCAAAATTTTAGGTCACCGCCAGGAACCGCGGCCTCAACACGGACTCGTTGCAGCGTCCCACGTGTCGGAAACACTCCAGAATTTCTCGTGTCGAAAGCGTAGGACACGCTTGGTCGAATCAAATTGTATTCATTTCCCTCTCGGAGGATAAAGTTGCCTATACGAGGGTCTAAGAAAAATAACGGCGCGTCTATCGATGTCGACTCATAATCTAAAGATAGTCCGATAGTATTATATTCTGATATTGGAACGCCAAGGCTCACGCCGCCGGATAGAATTTCAGACTCGAATTCGGTCGTATTGCTGTTGCTGCCAGACTCCGTCTTTTGATAAGAAATGTTAAAACCCCGGCTAACGCCATCGAGAGTCCAATACGGATTGACATACCCAAGTCTGAATATCTGATTAATTTCGCTGTTATTGAACGCGAAACTAACGCTTTTCCCGCTGCCAAGAAAATTATTCTGCGTTATGTTCGTATTAAAAATTAACCCTTGTTGTTGAGAAAAACCAAAACCCAAAAGAAAGTTTCCGGAAGGGCGTTCCTTGACCGAAAACTTTACATCAACCTGATCCGTCGACCCAGCCACCGCCGGGGTCTCAACATTAACGTCTTCGAAAAACCCTAATCTCTTTAATCGGATCTTAGACCTCTCAACAGCACTAGTTGAGATCCAACCACCTTCCAACTGCCGCATTTCACGCCTTAGCACCTCATCCCGTGTTTTACTGTTCCCAACAAAACTCACTCGACGCACATAGACCCGTTGACCCGGATCAACGAAATAAGTGATGGCGACGGTCTTATCCTCGTCATTAGCCTTAGGGATTGGATTGACGTTTGCGAAGGCGTAGCCTTCATTACCCAACCGTTCTGTTAAAAATTTGGAAGTCTGGGCCATCTCTTTACTTGAAAAGACCATGCCTTTTCGTGTTATCACCCAGTCAAACAACACTTCAGGTTCGACAATCAACTTGCCCGATAACTTAACCTCCGAGATGGTGAATCGATCGCCTTCTGTGATGTTTACTGTCAAGTAAACATCTGACTTATCCGGAGTAATTGAAACTTGAGTCGAATCCACATTGAAATAAATGTATCCATTATCAACATACATCGACCTCAAACGCTCCAGGTCACCTTGAAGCTTTTGCTTCGAATATTGATCGTCCTTCGTTATCCAGCTAAGCCAAGTCGGCGTTGTAAGGTCGAATGAACTAACAATTTCCTCATCGCTATAAACCTCGTTGCCGACGATGTTTATTTCTTTTATCCGTGCGGCCACACCTTCAGAAATTTTGAAGTGGACACTGACACTAGTTTGATCAACCTGCTCTACATCCGAGTCAATACGCACGCCGTACTTGCCATGCGCGTAATACTGCCGTCGCAGCTCTTGTTTAACTTTATCGAGCTTCGCCTCATTAAATACATCACCCTTGGCAAAACCAACGTCCCCGAGGCCTTCGAGCAAATTATCGGTCTTGATCGCCTTATTTCCCTCAAAGGTTATGTCGGCAATTGATTCTCGCTCCTCAACCACAACCACGAGGACGTCACCATTGCGCTCAAGTCGGACATCGCGAAAAAAACCAGTCTTGAAAAGCGCTCGAAGGGCATTACGCGACTTTTGGTCATCGACCGTATCGCCAACGGTGATCGTGAGATAGTTGAATACGGTGCCTGGTGAGATGCGGTTTAGACCTTGAACCTGAATGTCATCAACAATAAACGGCTCGATCGCAACGGCCGTTGTTGCAATAACAGCCAACAAGCAACCCCATGCCCAGCGCTTAACGAGGGTAATCTGCATAGATTTTAATGATTATAAATTAGACGCAATCTCAAATTTACGGATTCATCGCCTCCGCGCTAAATTAAAGGTGTATTAAAAATGCTTATTTGCGTCACCGCGAATTGCACCTTCTCAATCATTTTGACCTCCTAACAGCCATCAAACAATTTAGCGCGTTTCAAGCGTTCTACCGCTAGCCAACTACATCATCCGCATGATGTCATTGTAAACTGCTACACTCATCAATCCGAGCAGCAAAGCTAATCCAATTTGATGCCCAATTAACTGGACGGTCTCTGGAACCGGCCGGCGCGTAGCGAATTCTATCAGGTAATACAATAAGTGTCCGCCATCCAGAAGTGGGATCGGTAACAAATTTAGCACCCCTAGAGAGATGCTTACCAGCCCCAGGAAATCCAAAAACCGCGAGAATCCCATTTCAGCCGATTCTCGCGCGTAACTGGCAATACTAATAGGGCCACTCAAGTTCTGCATGGAGGCCTCACCTAGAATCATTTTTCTAAGAAACTTACACGTGATCGCGACAACTTCCCCAGTTCGCTCGATTGCCCTTGGTATTGCCTGCCAAATTCCATACCTTTCAGTTCCCAGGGGTAACGTAACCACAGTCGAGACGTCTACCTCTGCACCAATGCGCCCGACTACCTTACCGCTGCGTTCGACCCGCTTTGGCGTCAATGATAACGTTAGCCGCTCGCCGTCGCGAAGCAAAACGAGGTCGATCGCTTCCTCTGGTCTTGCGCGCACATATTCGACCCACTCGAGCCAGGTAGCAATATTATTTCCGTCGGCAGAAATCACTCTGTCACCGGAACGAATGCCAGCCAGAGCGGCCGGATCGCCGGCAATCACTCCACCGATTAACGGCTCTATTGGTACCCGATATGGTTTGAATCCGACTTTATCAAAAAACTCTCCTCGACTGAGATCGTCGACTGAGATATTCCCTAGACTTATGAATACATCGCGCTCGTAACCACCTTCGTTGACCACTTGTAGGACGATTGAGGTTGAATCCAAAATCGCTGTCGTAGCCGACCGAAAAACATTATCCCAGGTCGGGGAATCTTGGCCGTTGACTCCCTTAATTTCTTCTCCAGTTTTAAGCCCAGCCATTGAGGCTAACGAATGCGGAATAATCTCACCAACGACCGGCCGTGGCCCGGATACGCCAACGATATACATTGCCCAGTAAACGACAAATGCAAACAGGAAATTAGCTAGAGGTCCGGCTAAAACAATTGCCGTTCTGGCGGCTAAAGTTTGATTATTGAACGCGCGATGTCGTAATTCACTCGGTACCTCGCCTTCCCGCTCGTCAAGCATCTTCACGTAGCCACCAAGGGGGATTGCCGCAATTACAAATTCAGTCTCATCTTCTCCCTTGTTTGTCGACCACAAGCCTCTGCCGAAACCAATTGAGAACCGAAGAATCTTCACGCCAACCCTTCGCGCCACCCAATAATGTCCGTACTCATGCACCGTCACAAGGATTCCCAGCGCGACCACGAAAGCAAGTATTGTCTGCATCAGCTCCATCAGGTAAATCGCTGTGCTACGAGCTCGTCGACGTAAGTACGCGATTTTGCATCGTCCTCAAGGACAAGCTCCAGGGTATCGGCATCCCGTGCAGGTATCTCTTCCAGCGCTTTCTCAATTAAAGCCGCAATATCAGTAAACGGGATCCGTCCAGCAAGGAATGCCGCAACAGCTGCCTCATTCGCCGCGTTCAAGATCGCGCCGGCCGTACCTCCCACTCTCATCGCATTCCGCGCAAGGCTCAAGCACGGGAAACGGTCTGTATCGGGGGCTTCAAAATCTAATCTTGCTATAGAGACAATGTCCAGAGTGTCGACACCTGACTCGCATCGTTCTGGCCACCCTAAAGCGTATGCGATCGGCGTTCTCATATCAGGATTACCCAATTGTGCAAGAACCGACCCATCTACATACTCCACCATTGAATGGATTATGCTTTGCGGATGGATGACAACAGTGATTAGATCTTGACTAGTATGAAACAACCAACATGCTTCAATAATTTCTAACCCTTTATTCATCATTGTTGCCGAGTCGACAGAAATCTTGCGACCCATAACCCAATTAGGATGAGCACAGGCTTCGTTTGGGGTTACCTTACTCAACTCAGAAAGCGGCCGATGTCTAAACGGTCCCCCAGACGCAGTCAGAAGGATTTGTCGCACTCCAACTCGAGCAAAACCCTCTTCAAATCTTCGCGGCATACATTGAAAGATTGCATTGTGCTCACTGTCGATAGGTAGCAGTACAGCATTACCTTCCGCTACCGCGTCCATAAATAGCTGGCCTGACATCACGAGAGCTTCTTTATTCGCCAACATCACCCGTTTACCCGCGCGCGCAGCGGCTATGCTCGGAAGTAAACCAGCAGCACCGACTATTCCAGCCATTACTGCGTTTGTTTCCGGAAGAGCCACTACATATTCAAGGCCGTTGACTCCACTCAAAACTTCAGTCGACAAACCGCGTGCGCGAACTCGGGCCAGAAGTTTTTCCGCGCAATCGTGATCGGCCATAACAGCAAACTTAGGCTCCCACATTTCACATTGCGCAAACAACTCATCAACACTACGATTCGCCGTCAACGCGACGAGATCGTATTTTTCACGCTTCAATGCAAGGACATCTAAAGTATTGATACCAATCGTACCCGTCGATCCTAGTATCGCAATTCCAGTCATAGACGATTGACCCAGTGATACAAACCCGCAACAAAAATCGGTGTCGCCGCAACTAATCCATCGATTCGATCCATCACCCCGCCGTGACCGGGTAATATTCGACCACTATCTTTCATCCCAACCCGCCTTTTCAACATACTTTCAAATAAATCGCCGATAACAGATGCAATCATTGCTGCTACGGCAGTCAGTACAAATGCAAATTGCGCCGCATCTGATAATGCCATCACACTACTGATCGCAACGGCGTATATCGTGCCAAACCCAACCCCACCAACTAGTCCTTCCCAACTTTTTCCGGGGCTCACGTACGATGCAAGACGCCTTTTCCCCCAGCGTTTCCCAACAAAAAATGCCATGCCATCCATGACCCAAATCAAAGTAAAGAAAGCGAGCAACATGCCTGTGTCATTTTCAAGCAACCAAACGATGCCAGACCACGCGGGTAACAATACCACTAGTCCGCATACCCCGCTCGCTGCGATCCCTGCGAAACAGCGCATACGCTGCTGATGCACAACGATTACGAGTATCGTAGCGAACAACCACGATACAAGTGCGACAATATTCAGATAAGAAAATAACGAGGCCGATTCGTTCCACCGCCAGACGCAATACGCTAGAAGCGCCAACAAAACACTGTAGGCCAACTTCTGGCGATTGTTTGTCCAACCGATCAGGCCTGACCACTCCCACGCAGCAATAAGAACGAACCCGCCTAGCACCGCGGCGGTTACGGTCGTGGCCAGGCACAACACCGCCCCCACAACGAGTATTCCTAATAAGACAGCGGTAATTACTCTTTTCTTTAGCACGATTGGTCAACTACAAACACGAGTAGGACTGATAACGTGTTGCTCCCTTTAGATAAAATCATCGAAGCAAACTAGCATCGGAACACCAACAAGCGATTAGGCGATGGAAGATGCCGGTATATTAGCGAGCTCAATTTGGTCGCCAGTCATACCAAATCTGCGCTGTCGCACTGAGTACCTCTCCAAAGCCCGATCAAACTCGGTCGTACCAAAATCCGGCCAAAAACAATCTGTGAAGTAGAGCTCCGTATAAGCCAGCTGCCACAACAGGTAATTACTGATGCGCTGCTCACCACCAGATCGAATAAATAAATCCGGTTCTGGCAACTGAGTAAGGCAGAGATATTTAGAAATTGTGTCTTCAGTAATTTCATCAGGTGAAAGTTTGCCCACGGCAACAGCGGCCGCGATCCGGCGTGTTGCCTCGGTCACATCCCATCGGCCGCCGTAGTTTGCAGCGATAATCAGGTTTAAAGCATCATTACTCCGGGTCAGGTCTTCCGCCTGCTCAATACGAGTTTTAAGCTTATCGGGGAATCCTTCTCGGTCACCTATCACTTGAAGGCACACACCATTATCATGCAACCGCTCCAACTCCTCCTCTAAAGCGAGTGAAAATAGTTCCAAAAGCAATTCGACTTCTGTCGTCGGACGACGCCAATTCTCGCTGCTAAAAGCAAATAATGTAAGACACTGAATGCCTAATTGACCGCAACGCTCTATGATCACTTTGACGTTTTCTACTCCAGCACGATGACCAGCGACTCGCGGGAGTTGGCGCCGGCTGGCCCATCGACCGTTACCATCCATGATAATAGCAACGTGTTGCGGAACTGTTATGTCGGTTGCTTCAGTCATTTTTGTGATTTGCACCTCTAATGCTGAGTTTAATCAACACTTGCTAGACCTCCAGCATTTCAGACTCCTTATCACTCAAAATTGAATCAATCTCTTTGATCTTAGAGTCGGTCAACTTTTGTACTTGATCCTCTCCTTTATGTTCGTCGTCGGCGGAGATCTCTTTATTCTTTGCTAGCTCTTTCATACGATGAATCGCATCGCGCCTGATATTACGAACCGCAATCCGAGAATTTTCTGCTTCCGACTTCGTTACCTTGATTAAATCGCGGCGACGTTCCTCAGACAAAGGAGGTAAGGGAATCCGCATGACCGTTCCCATCGTTGCAGGGTTGAGACCTAGATCAGACTCTAGTATGGCTTTTTCAATCACTGGAACCATTGTTTTATCCCAAGCGGTCACAGTCAGCGTTCGAGCATCCTCAACCGCGACGTTTGCGGCTTGCGTCAACGGTGTTTGAGCGCCGTAGTAGTCGACCATAACATGATCAAGCAAACTAGGGTGGGCACGACCAGTACGAATTTTTGTTAAATCCAACCGAAATGCATCTATGCTTTTCCCCATCCGTATACCTGCATCAGCAAGTATGTCTTTTATCATTTGGATTTCTCCTGACTGGTAACTAGTGTACCGACGTTCTCGCCAAGAGCAGCGCGGACGAATGAGCGCGGCGTGGTCATATCAACAACTCGAAGCGGCATTTTATTATCGCGGCACAGTACTATGGCAGTCGCATCCATCACTTCAAGTTTTTGGGTGAGTACTTCATCGTAATCCAACTCATCATAGCGGATTGCATCCGCTACTGTAGACGGATCTGCCGAATATACACCGTCAACCTTAGTCGCCTTGATCAGCAAATCGGCGCCAATCTCTATAGCTCTAAGACTCGCAGCAGAATCAGTCGTAAAAAACGGGTTCCCAGTCCCAGCGGCCAAGATGACGACACGCCCTTTCTCAAGATGCCGTATTGCCCGCCGTCGAATGTAGTCTTCACAAACCTCATATATTTTAATCGCAGACATAACACGAGCATGTAGGCCGACCCGCTCGAGTCCATCCTGGATTGCAAGTCCGTTTATCACGGTCGCAAGCATACCCATTTGATCAGCCGATACACGGTCCATGCCCTTCGCCGCCAGACCAGCTCCCCGAAAAATGTTACCGCCACCGATCACAATCGATACCTGCACTTCGGCCTCAATCAAATCCCTAATCTCGAGTGCAATTCTATTTAACACGGCCGGGTCAACACCGTATTGTTCTTTGCCCATCAGAGCTTCACCGCTCAGCTTGATGAGTACCCGCCGATATATTTTT
>DPMX01000193.1:0-833 GCA_003540955.1 Gammaproteobacteria bacterium | reverse complement strand
CCGCCGATATATTTTTGAATCAGAGCCCAGTATCACGCCACCCCTTTGTCTACACCTTGTGTTTGCAACATAACCTCCTCGGCAAAATTATCCTCTTTCTTTTCGATTCCATCACCAACTTCATACCGAATGAACGAACTCACGGAAGCATCATTAGTTTGCAGTAACTCCCCAACGGTGCTATCTGGATCTTTTACAAACGGCTGTCCGACAAGAGTGATATCGGCAACAAATTTGCGAATTCTGCCAGAAACGATCTTCTCAATAATTGCAGCAGGCTTACCAGTTTGTTCAGCTTGAACAGATTGAATTTCTTTTTCCTTTTCAATCAGAGCAGCAGGAATATCCGCCTCGCTAATGCATACTGGATTACTCGCTGCTATGTGCATTGCGATGTCTTTTGCTAATTTCTCGTCGCCACCCTTAAGTACGACGATCACTCCGATTCGAATACCGTGCAAATAGTGGGCCAGTATATTCTTACCAGCCGAGACGATGGAGAATCGGCGTAGTGATATTTTTTCCCCGACCTTTGCCGACAAATCTTGTCTAGCGTCTTCAACGGTGCCATGACCACCAACGATATTCGCCTTGCCCAGTGCTCTAACGTCAGCCGGCTTAGCGTTTAATATCGTGGTTGCAACATTACGTGAAAATTTCGTAAAGTTCTCATCCTTCGCCACAAAATCGGTCTCACTGTTGATTTCAACAATAATCCCACTACCGTTTTCAACACAGATCGCGATCCCACCCTCTGCGGCTATACGGCCTGCTTTTTTCGCATCTTTCGCGGCGCCTGATTTTCGAAGATAGTCAATAGCCTTATCAACATC
>DPMX01000038.1:7523-20417 GCA_003540955.1 Gammaproteobacteria bacterium | reverse complement strand
ATTTCCATTAATGTATCGAGGCCAAGTTCATGCCCACCGTAGCAAGCGGGCACTAGCGCTTGCATCACTTCGGTCTCTATAAGTTCGCGTATAGTGTCATCGTTAGGTTTGCGCTCGACTTCGCTCTGTTGTGACCGCGCTGAGATCGCTGGTAACAAACTATTTACGCGCTCCAATAGCTCTTCCTTTGTAACGCTCATTATTGTGATTCCTCGAATTTAAGTCATCAAACTTTATTAAAAAAATGTATATTATTCTCGCGTCCAAACTAGGCTAAAAAATCTCCCGTGGCGGCGTCGGATTTACAAGTCCGTACAACGCATCGTTACGTTTACGAACGTCTTGCAAATGCTCTTGGTGTGAAAGTATCCAGAAACGACGCTCGACTATCGCCTCCATTACAATTTCCGCTATTTCCGCCGGATCCTTACCTGTTTTTAAAGCAGCAGCAATTGTCGCGTTGCGTTTTTTCGCTTCATTGTGATCTCTATCTTCTTTACCATTGCCTGGCGAAGCCCGCTTTCGTCGAAAACTCTGAGGTCGATTGCGGTGAGCGCTAGCAATATTCGTATTAACGACTCCTGGACACAATACCGAAACATCGATGTTAGATCCGTCGTCCTGAGCCATTTCGGCATACAAGGTTTCCATAATTGCGACCACCCCATATTTAGTCGCATTGTACGGACCAAGGCCGGGCAGCGAATATAGGCCCGCAACCGAGGCAGTGCTAACAATATGTGCTTCATCAGCTTGAATCAAATGCGGTAAAAAATACTGTAGCCCATGGATAACGCCCCATAAATTAACGTTGATGAGCCATTTCCAATCTACCAACTGTTGATTCTTAATTAAGCCGCCGCCGCCTACGCCAGCATTGTTGCATAAGATATGTGTCGCACCGAACTGTCCAACGGTTGCGTTAGCCAGCGCAGCCATTGATTCAGCGTTCCCAACATCGGTTTCTACCGCGAGTGCCTCGACATCGAGCGCCTTAACGGCATCCTCCACCTCGCTCAAGGGCTTCGCCTCAACATCGGCTAGTACAATTTTGCAGCCGCGTCCCGCGAGCGCTAGTGCAAGAGCACGTCCGATACCCGAACCAGCTCCTGTTACAACCGCAACTCGGTCTCTAAATCTATCCATGTCGTAACTCCCTGTGCTAGTTTACTACTACATCATCTCCCATTCATGAAACTAATTTCTACAACGTGTTGTCACCTGCTCCTAGAAAGCCTAAGGTTTACCGGTAATATAATTGTCGCACGGGGCCAAAGATATGGATCAACGCTACCTGAGCAATCTCGCCAAGCAACTCGACGGAAGCCTACAACGACCAGGTGATCCGGAATATGATGCCGCGCGGAAAATATGGAATGCCATGATTGACCGACGCCCTAAACTGATTGTCCGCTGCCTTTCTACTAATGATGTTGTGCGCGCTGTGCTCTTCGCGCGCGAACATGATTTACTAGTTTCCGTTCGCGGCGGTGGCCACAATGTTGCTGGGAACGCCGTCTGCGATGACGGCCTGATGATCGACTTGACTTTAATGAACGACGTGTCAATTGACACAAAAACTAACTCCGTCACGACAGGAGGTGGGTGCACATTGGGCGATATCGACACTGCTTCACATGCATTCGGGCTTGCGGTGCCCGCAGGCATTATCTCTGAGACTGGCATTGGAGGTCTCGCGCTAGGCGGTGGCGTTGGTTGGCTCGTGCGGAAATATGGGATGACCTGCGACAACTTAATCTCCGCGGAAGTTATAACGGCCGACGGTGAGATCGTTATGGCGAGCGAAACAGAAAACCAGGACCTCTTCTGGGGCCTGCGAGGAGGTGGCGGTAATTTCGGAGTAGTAGCCAATTTCCGATTCCGAGCCCACTCGATAGCTAAGGTTATCGGGGGCATGGTTATCTATCCGCGCTCAGCGGCGAACGACGTCTATCGTTTCTATCGGGATTTTACAAAAAAAGCGCCGTTAGAACTTACTGCCTATTGCGCCTGCTTGACGACACCTGATGGGATACCCGCGACAGCTATACTCGCTTGCTATTGTGGAGACCCCGCAAGCGCAGAGTCAGCGCTTCGACCGCTGCGCGAATTCGGCTCGCCGATCGCTGATACCCTGGCTTTAATACCCCGTATCGAAATGCAAACCATGTTCGACGCCGGATTTCCGTACGGTAATCGGAACTACTGGAAATCATCCTTTATCGACGAACTGACCGATGACGCGATCGATCTAATTGTCGAACATGGCAATCGGAATACTTCACCTTTGTCAGCACTCATGATCGAATATTACTTTGGTGGTCCATCGAGCGAAATAGGTGAAACCGACACAGCATTTGCACATCGAAACGCACAGTACGATTTGGGTGTCATCGGGCAGTGGCAAGATGCCACCGAGGATGCCGACCATATAGAGTGGGTACGGAACACCTATAATGCGATTGAGCCGTATTCTAACGGCCGAATCTACGCGAATCTAATAGGGGCCGACCAAATGACGGACGAAACGCAGTTACGTGCAACCTTTGGGGTCAATTATGATCGACTCGTTACTCTTAAACAGAAATATGATCCAACAAACTTTTTTTGCATGAATCAAAACGTTAAACCGTAATCCATCAGCCTTAAATATCTAAGCGTAGAATTAAAACGTATCACTTGCTACGGAATAACTGCACGAAAATCTTCATTCAAGCTTTCGATTGCCCCATTTTCCATAATGGGTCTTTGTCTCAACCGGTTCACGCGAAACCGGTCCAAATTTTCCTTGCGGAAATCCGATAGGAATCACCGCAACAACACCGTAATCTTCTGGAATCTGGTAATACCCGTGTATTTCCTCTTCGAACATTTGATGCATGGTGGTTAAACTAGCGCCTAAGCCGAGAGCACGACATGCAAGTAAGATGTTCTGCACACACGGATAAATCGAACCGTGCGAGGGTGGCGCCTTACCGACACGCTTCTCTTCAGCTACGGCAAATGGCCAATCACGTTTACCACAACAAAATAGCAATACAGGCGCCTCATGCATATGTTTCGCGAGATGAAGCGCTGCCTTAGTCGTACGACCCATTGACGTAGATTCATCAAAGTTTGAAATGCGGTCACCGAACTGGTGATGCAACCAATAATCGTAACGTTCACCGAAAAATTGCTTACCCTCAGAATCTGTTACCACGAGAAATGCCCAGCGCTGCGTGTTTTGTCCACTCGGCGCGCGGATGCCAGCATCCAGTATTTTATGGATCATTTCAGCCGGCACGGGTTCTGTTTTTAGCCGACGCATCGTTCGCATTGTATGCATAACCTCAAAGATGCCAGGATCATCACCCATACTCACTCTCCGAATATCGAACGATTATCTCTTGTACCTCCAGATCACACTAGATCCTGCCGAAAGTAGATCAGTCGATATCAGCCTAGGCCACTTTCACCGGTGGGGTTGCTTCACTCAACTCCATGGTGACTACGCTGTCTGGCAGATCGAAGGCACCGGCAAACTCTGGATCCATATTCTTATATTCAGGTCGCCCTGTATCGGCTGCAGGTTGTCCGATAGGCTCGTCCACCCGATCAAATTCGGCCGGATACTTGTAACTTTTAAGTTCTTCCGGAGATATCCCGTTTAATTTCACTACCTCCGGATCAATCCATGCCTTTTCATTAATACCGATCCCATTTGATGTCGAAACCTCGAGTACTAGGTCCTCAGGTCCACCAAAGTAAATCGATTTACAAAACCCATGGTCGAGTGGGCCAAGAACGCGCACCCCTTTCGCGCGAATACGATCCCGCATATCCAGCAGGTCGTCATCCGAATCGCAATTGAAGGCTAAATGCTGCATAACCCCAGGCGAGCACGGCTTGACCGGATTGCCGGCATGAGTGACACCATACTCGACTGGAATATCTTTTACCGCCGGCGATTGCACAAAAGCGACAGAGCAACTTTCATTTAACTCCATGAAGGCGTGGAAGTATCCCTCTACGTTGTGCATCCAATATAGAGCTTTGAGCTTCATTCCAAGCACATTGGAGAAAAACTCAATCTGTGATTTCACGTCCGCAGTCATGAATGCGACGTGATGCACCCCATTTAATTGACCCATAGCAGCAACCTTCTTTTTCGTGAACGAAATGTGGAGAATAATAGCAATGTCAACATTGCTTCGTGACCATCTAGTTCAATAACTGTGATTAGGCTCCTTTACACGATCGTAGTCTACCCTAAGCACGTTTCAGATTAAGACTGATATTTCGGCATTATCTCAGTTGCAAAACAACGCATCGAATCAAGGATCTCCGCTTGCCCGAGACCAGGCATTATCGTAACAAAAGAAATTTCGTCTATTCCTGCGTCCCGAAACGCCTCGATACATTCTGAAGCATGGGCAGAATCCCCACACACCGACCGCTGGTCGTACATCACGTCAAAATCCATTAGCGCTTCGGCCATTTTTACCATACCTTCGTAGCCTTGGTAGTCCTTTGACCATTTGTCAGATTTTACAGCGTCACGTAGGTAGCCGACATAACGCACGATCGGCTCACGCACAACAGATACCGCCTTAGCCTCAGTTTCACCCACAAATAGGTGAGCTGGACCCATTACCGAATAATCAGCCTGGTTATGGCCAGCCTTCTCTAGCGCATCGCGGTACATTGAAATGATGTCCTTAATCTTAGCCAGAGATACCGCATACGGAATGACCATGAGATTTAGACCCATGAGTCCCGCATACTTTATCGATTCTGGGCTCATGACTGAGCCCAGAAAAATACGCGGTTTTTTTTGAACCGGCCGGGGACGAAGTTCAACATCTTTAAATGAACTATATTTCCCGTCGTAGGAAAAGCGCTCATTGGCCCAAGTTCCGCAAAGGATGGCAAGGCTCTCGTTAAAGCGCTCGCGGCTTTCATTCATGTCAACGTTCAGCGCTCGATACTCCGATTCCAAGAAGGCACGCACAACCCCAATATCCAGTCTTCCGCCGCATAGATTGTCTACCATCGCCAGCTGTTCGGCCGTATTCAGCGGCCTATTGATGGGCAACGCAACACCCCCTGTACCCAGTCGGATACTAGTCGTCCTCTGAGCAAGTGCAGCAAGTAATACCGGCGG
Organism: Gammaproteobacteria bacterium; assembly: GCA_003540955.1. Taxonomy (GTDB): domain Bacteria; phylum Pseudomonadota; class Gammaproteobacteria; genus UBA11873. Next base: position 15,271 of record DPMX01000038.1, on the reverse strand, counting down.
GTTCGGAATATCACCACCATAAGGCGAGAAGTGGTGCTCCGAGCACCACACCGAATTAAAACCAACTTTCTCGGCAAGCTCGACCTGTTCGAAGATTTGCTCATAGAGGGTAGCCGCGTTCCGATGCGTCTCAGCGTCAAAACTGGGAAGATAAAACAGCCCGAACTTCATGAATGGAACCCGTGGACAATTTTTACTACGTGAGGCTAGGCTATCACAAATCTATGTCGGAATCGCTACGGCGACTATTTGTAGAGATCACTAAACATCGTAGGCCATTATGCTACTTATTTCCTGGTGCGATAGTTTACTATCTACCCTTTTTAAGTGTTGGGTTGTGCTTTGAGGCCTCAGCTAACTTAATGACCAGTGAGGTCCACCGTGTCGTAGAGAGCCGACTTGCAATATCGTTGAAGTCATTTATGAACATATATAATTTAAACCTGTGTCGTTGAGATATACCCGGCCGGGATATTACGAATAGAATTCCGCTTCGATCCTCGCGTACCTATACCGAATAAGGCATGAACTCCATGTACAACCTCAAGAAAACTCTGCTAACAATGCTGCATCCAAAAAAACGGGTGCGGCGCATTCTGAGAGGTGGTTTCGATGATATCGAGATGTGCAAGACAATACTCCGGCGAGTTGCCGTGAACCTTTCTGGAGTGATGTCTATGGCGGATACGATCAACTATATATGCGATCGCCGAGTTTCGATCTCCCGCATCGGCGACGGAGAATTCGAATGCATTGCAGGCAATAGTATCCCTTTTCAGAAACATTCGACCAGCCTACAAAATCGGTTACTCGAGGTGCTCGGCGCGGATCCCTACAACTGCCTAATAGGGTTTCAACCATATAAAGCACTAAATCTTGATCAGATTACCAATTACAGGCAGTTTACATACGCCGACAGTTGTTTCGCACAAATTGGTCGCACGCTCATCGAACACACCTCGTCAGACCGCATATACGCCAATGCAATGATTTCCCGAACTCAGGCATTTCAAGAATTGGGGGTTGCGGAAATAAAACGACTATGGCACAAGCGCGATGTTGTTGTGGTAACTGGCCGAGGTAGCGCATTTAGTATGGACCCTCGTTTATTCGACAATGTCCGGTCTGTAGATCACATATACGGTCTATCGGCGCACGCTTTTTCGCGATACGACTGTTTACTGACAGCCTGCCTACAATTTAGTGACCGCCACCTATTTCTGCTTTCTCTGGGACCAACCGCTACAGTGCTAGCCTATGATTTAAGCCATCGAGGGTACCAAGCGCTTGACATCGGACATGCGCCCAACTGCTTCCATGAATTCATAGGGGAGCGTGAATCACCAGAACGCGAAAGCGGTAAGAAAAAACGCTATTAGTTACATATTTCTCGGACCAATCCAGCAACACCCTCCAACTTCAGCGATACAATCAATTTAGAATAAAGTAGCTGCGATTTTTGGATGACACGTGAGATCACAGCTTAGTGCATTCGAAAAAAGCAACTGGTGGCCTAGCTAAAAATGGCGCCCAGTGTTCTGCCTTTTTAAGTCGCAACCCTTCTGGGGAGACGGCGGGCTCATGCCAGCGAATTTCCCGAAGCCCAGACTCAAAAAGTGCCGCCTCCACAGTCGCTTTCTCCATGTGATAATTGGTAACGTCAAACGAACCCTCAGACAAATGAAACCTAAAAACGATCGGTGCGCCCTCGACTAAATGCCCCTCCAGGTGTTTAGTGAAACCATAAGGTCTTCCCACCAAAAAGTTACTAGGCGGATCATCTGGATTGTTATTTACTGAGACAAACCGACCGCCCGATCTCAAATTACTTGAAACAGCTTGAGCCATCTCAAGCAATTCCTGGGGGCTCTTTGCGTAGTTCAATAGGTAGGCGGCAAATACGATATCGGACGATTCAGTCAATGCAGTAAAACGCGCATCGCCTTGTAGGTATCTTATTCCTAGCGGGCTACGACTTTCCTCGGCCTTAGCGAGATCGATCATACTTTGTGACAGATCAACGCCTAGCACGGACTCCGCGCCCAATCGACGCAATACTCGCGTGTAATGACCCTCGCCACACGCATAATCGAGTGCCGACTTCCCGGAAATATCGCCTAGGATCTGTAGCAATGTATATTGCTCAATGTACGTTCGCCAACCTTCAAGCTTTGATTCTTTGTATTTATCCGCGATGTAATCGTAATTCGTTGTCATTACACTGGCCTCTTAATTGGGACTACGTTAGCGTATGATTGACCGCGCTACGGATATTACAAGGATAACTAAATGCATGACGTAAAATTTGGTCTATTTATACTCCCTGCAGATGTCAGGGAGGGCATGGAAGCTGCGCAACTGGCAGAAACTCAAGGTTATTATTCCGTTTCTCATAACGATCATTTCTATTCACCCTTAGGTTCGCCGGAGTTTCCGCAATTAGAGTGCTTCACGATCCTAACCGCTATGGGCGCTGTAACGAAGACAATTAAGCTCGTGCCCGCGGTGATCGCACACTCTTTCCGCAGCCCTGCCTTGCTCGCGAAGATCTCAACATCTATTGATATCGCGACGCAAGGTCGTTTCATATGCGGACTAGGCGCAGGCTGGCAGGGGCCGGAGTACGAAGCGCACGACTACCCGTTTCCACCGCTAAAACAACGCCTAGAAGAGCTAGATGAAACCATACAAGTTCTCAAAGCGATGTGGACCGAAGAAGAACCTTCATTTAGCGGCAAACACTATAACGTACATCATGCCTACAATAATCCACGGTCGGTACAAAAGCCGTACCCGCCGATCATGCTCGGTGGCTCTGGCACCGGCTTGCTGAAGATAGCAGCACGTGAGGCGAACATCATCAATCTCATTCCACCAACAGGGCAAAACAAGGATTTCATCAATGATCCGATTGCAACCGTCAAATTCAACATGGCGACCTTAAAGAGTCGCATCACCGAATTGCATCAAAACTGCCGTGATATTGATCGTGACCCGGCGGAGATCGAACTTGGGGGCCTCGCGTTCCTGGCGCTATCGAACAACACGGACGATCCAGCCCTTCGCAATCAAGCAATGCGACTCGGATTCAGCGATTATGAAAGTGCCCAGAGATCGCCAGTTGCGCTGCTTGGCACTCCTGACGAAGTAAAATCCGAACTTATGCGGCGCATTGAAGAGACTGGCATTACTTATTATATCTTCGCCGGGACATCAATCGAAACGCGCGAGCTATTCGCAAGGGAGGTGATGCCTGCATTCAATTCCTAGGTCTAGGTCGCAAGCAGGCCCCACAGCTTCTCAGCTGTCACTGGCATTTCTAAATCTTTAATCGAGCATCCCGGTAACGCATCAGCAATTGCGGCCACTACTGCAGGCGGCCCGCCAACCGCCCCACTTTCACCAGCGCCTTTTACCCCGAGCAGATTGGTCACCGCTGGCTCCGATTGATCCAGTAGCGCCTCAAAACTCGGAACGTCACTTGCGCGCGGCAATGCGTAATCCAAAAGAGAGCCAGTTATGAGTTGACCGGAATCAATATCGTACTGGGCATGCTCAAGGAGCGCCTGTCCGATTCCCTGGGCAAGTCCACCATGCACTTGACCGTGCACAATCATGGGGTTGAACACACGGCCGACATCATCTACGGCCGTAAATCGATCAATACTCACTCTCCCTGTTGCGCTATCTATGTCAACCTCACACACGTAACAGCCATTCGGGAAGCAGAATGGCGCCTCAGCCTTAGCCTCGACATTAATCACCCTAGAGTTCCGGGAAGCCGCAATTTCGCTCAGACTTACTTGTCTGCTCCCATCAGCCGTCATGACAATGCCTTTTTCATATCGAACCTCGCCCTCGTTCTCTGTCACTTCTAAGAGTTCCGCACCGAGTCCTCGGACATGTTCGATAAGTGCCTCGGCCGCCATCGCAAGCGCTGCGCCGCCAACATACAAAGAGCGTGAACCGTAGCTCCCGACTCCAGACTTTACCAATGAGGTATCTCCTTGGACGACATTAATCGATTCTTGGGAGAGCCCTAACGCAGCAGCTGCAATCGTCACATAGGTATGATGCAATCCTTGGCCCATTTCCTGCGTCCCTGATCGAAACTCACATCTACCGTTTGCGTCTACTACCACCTCGACAATTTCCGAGGGTATAATTCCACTAGTCGAATCAATATGGCAGGCAAGTCCACGACCACGGATTAATCCACGTGCGTAGGAGGCAACTTTACGCACCGCGAAACCATCCCAGTCGGACACTTTTAAAGCTTGCTCTAACAAGAGAGGAAAGTTGCCGCTATCGTAGATCAGACCGGAAGGCGTCGTGTACGGTATCGAGGTCCGGCGAATGAAATTCCGCCGACGCAGCTCCGCGGCGTCGATTCCGAAATCTACAGACGCTTGTTCAAGCGCGCATTCAAGACGATGTACTACCTCTGGTCTGCCGGCACCACGGTAAGGCCCAGTTGGGACCGTATGGGTTAATACCATTTTCACCGTCAGGTCTACGACTGGTATATCGTATACACCGTTAACTATGCGATTCCCAGTTGAAGTCGCAATCGGAATTCCAAATGGACTCGGGTAGGCACCCAAGTTACCTAAGTCTTCAACGCGCATGGCTGTAATTCGAAAGTTCTCGTCGAAACCAAGTGTGACCTGTGCCCGATGGTCGCGCGCATGGTAGTCCGATAGAAAAGACTCGCTGCGGTCAGCACGCCATCTAACGGGTACCGAGAATTTTCGCGCAGCATATAGAACCAAGACATCTTCTATACTCGGTGTAATCTTAGAACCAAATCCGCCGCCGATTCGCTTTACGCAGATCCTTATACGATCAGGATCAACACCAAACACATCGTTGGCTAGGATATCTCGTGTGAGGTGTGGACCTTGATTGCCGCAAAATAAAGTCCACTGCTCTGCAGCGTTATCATAAAGCCCAATCGCGACCCGAGGCTCAAGAGGATTAGGTATAACACGATTGTTGGTAACATTTAGACTCACCCTATGGGAGGCCCGCATCATCCCGGCATCGCACTGCGCTGGATCACCGAGGCGATATTCTGCGACGACATTACCAGTTACACCATCCACGTGTACTATATCGTCGACAGCCCGCCGGAGGTCGATAACGTGTTCTCGCTCTACATATTCAACTTCAATATTCTCGGCAATGTCGCGAGCAAGATTTCGGTTTTTTGCTACAACAAAGGCAACTGGCTGGCCAACATACCTTACTTCATCGATCGCGAGTATTGGCAACGCCTGGCAGCGCGGCTTCCCACCGCCCGGAGCTTCAACAGTCGACATAAAAGGGATTGGGCCAATCCCTTCTTTCTTCAGCTCTGACCCCGTCACGATCCCGTTCAAACCATCTATTCCAACAGCCCGGCTAAGATCGACACCACGAATAGACGCAGCAGGGTGCGGTGACCGAACGACAACACCGAACGCCTCGCCAGAGAAAGCAACATCATCCGTATATACGCCACGCCCACGTACTAGATCGTTATCTTCGCCGCGCTTTTGCGACTTACCAGCGCCATAGTTCTCGAGTGGCAACGTCATTTTTTAAGCAACTAGAAGCACTAAAGTCCGTGATTTAGTCGCAGTGCAAGCCTTCAAATAATTTGTTCTCTTCATTGCGATCGCCTATCTTATCTAAACTCATTTTACTGGCCATCGATGATAGTGCCACTAAAATGGTTAAATCCTCTAAAACTACCTCGACGGGGAAACTCAAGGTCAATTACTACCAAGATCCATCCACTCCCCTCAACACCATATATGCCTTTACTTATCCCACCGGGACGCTCCACCGAATTAATAAGCTGAATCGATGCTGATACGAAGACTATACCTGTTCCTAGGATTCTTCTTTTTAGCCCTCGCTATCCTTGGGATATTTTTGCCATTGGTACCAACAACGCCCTTCGTATTGATCGCAGCAGCCTGCTTTGGCCGCTCGTCAGAAAAATGGCACAACTGGTTACGTAACAACTCAACATTCGGTCCGATGCTGCACAATTGGCAGATCAATCGATGTCTAACGTTGCGCGTGAAAACATTTGCATTGCTTTCCATGCTCATGGCCGGCGGTTACTCTATCTTTTTCGCGATCGCAGATTTCAGTCTAAGAATCATCGGCGGCATACTTATCGCACTCGGATTTTTCGCGATAATTAGCACTAAAACCTGCGAGGCCAGAGAGGATAATGGTTAGCGCATTCGGAAGAATGTTTCCCCCTATGATCGGCACTGCTCTAGTCGTTTTTTTAAGGTTACTTATTCAACGAACAACATCTACAGTAGCGGGTTACCTAGCGGCGACGAGTCCAACAAAGGTACAACGCGCAGTCAGCTTCTGATAACTAATCACACGAGACAATCTCATAATCTTGCTTGCCCTCAAAGGTTTCTACTGACTTGAAGCCAATCACCTCAGCCTCGGGTAATTTTCGCTCGTCGATCCCATGAACATTAATGCGAAGCGTTGTCGTTCCGCACAGTGCTGGCGGCATAACTCCGGTGATCACACCGCATTCCGACGAGTACGACTTGACTCCGACCTGTTGCAACATTCTTTCCGTAACTGAAAGTGTCTTACCACTTTCATCTTCACACTGAAGATGATCTTTTGAAATATAGACTTCAATCACCTCAATATCATCTTCGTCTATTTTTTCTTCGACAATGTTTTTTTTCCCAGGTCCGATTGGAAGCGAATCCCGTTTCTTATCGTCTCCGCCCATAACTCCCTTAAACGGTAAGTCAGGCAACAGTGAACATCCGATGAAGGCGACGCACAGAAACGACGCGAGGACGAATTTTTTCTTCAACTTTAGCTCCTTGTTTTAACGGTCGAAAGGATTAGCCCCCAAACGCAGTGTACCGGTGTAATGCCGCACATTGGTATCCTCTGATAATAACCCTACAGATCGGTTATAGATTATAATTCGTCCCAAACTGGAAGGAATAATATATTGACCTTGGATTATACGGGCCACCCCGACGACTTCTTGCAGTGGCGGCGCGATCATGTGCCGGTGTACAACAAAAATCGGCTAAAACTTGGTATCTTTGGCACAAATTGCAGTAACGGCTGCACAATCACTCACGCCGAGACAAGCTTCGAACCGACCTACGAACACAACGTCAAAATCGCAAAGCTCGCTGATCGACTCGGCTTTGAAATGCTTGTCCCCGTTGGCCGGTGGAAGCATTTCGGCGGTACGACTATGTTCAACGGTGATAACCTAGAAGTGTACACATGGGCGACGGCGATGGCGTGCAATACGAAAAACATTATGGTTTGCGCTACATCTCATACTCCTACGGCCCACCCTTTGTTCGCCGCAAAACAAGGAGCAAGTATCGATAATATTTCTAACGGGCGATTCGGATTGAATATCGTTTGTGGTTGGTTCCGGCCAGAAATCGAGATGTTCGGTAAAGAGCAGCTGCCGCACAGTGAGCGATATGCGATGGCGAGCGACTGGGTCACCTGTGTCAAACGATCTTGGACTGAGCAGGGCTTCGATCACGCGGGGAAATACTTCACGATCAAGGATGGATTTCTCTCACCGAAACCCATACAGCAACCCTACCCTGTGCTACTCAATGCAGGGAACTCAGAGGATGGCCGGGAGTTTTCTGCGCGCGAAGTAGATTTCAATTTCATTACAATTGCCACACTTGAAAGTGGCCGTGAATTGGTCGCCGATATAAAAAAACGAG
>DPMX01000038.1:0-7214 GCA_003540955.1 Gammaproteobacteria bacterium | reverse complement strand
AAAAAAACGAGCCACATCATACAAACGTGAATGTGGAGTTATGAGCTACGGATTCGTGTGCTGCCGGGACACGGAAAAAGAGGCTCAGGCCGCGTACCAAAGGGTCGTAGATGCCGGTGACTGGGAAGCTACGCACAACATAATGCGGCTTCTTGGGATTGAGAGCGGATCATTTGATGAGCAAATTCGAAATTTCGGGGAACGATTTATTGCGGGCTGGGGTGGCTACCCGCTTGTCGGGACCCCGGAACAAATCGTCGATAAGATGCAAGCCTTAAACGACAGCGGGGTCGAAGGTTTAATCCTGACCTGGCTAGATTATCATGAGGAATTAGAATATTTTGGCGATAGAGTGCTACCGTTGTTAAACCAAGCGGGCTTACGGGAGAGTTTGATATGAATTTAGCGGGCAAACTTAACGGAATTCGAGATGCAGCGAGTAAGCGTATTCCTACAGAAAAATTATCCATTATGCATCGCCGAACGGAAGAACTGCGAGCGTCGGGCATAATGGATCACGTAATTTCTCCCGGTGACCAGCTACCACCGTTTGCGCTTCCAAATCAGAACTCGAAGATCGTAAACTCCACCGACTTGCTCTCAAGCGGTGCGCTCGTGATTACTGTTTTCCGAGGCCACTGGTGACCATACTGCAATGTAGAGCTGTACGCTCTGCAAGAATCGCTAGAAGAGATCCAGAAGTTCGGGGCAACTTTAGTAGCGATAACGCCACAACGAACTGAACTTAGCCTTTCAATGGTCGAATCTAACGACTTAACCTTCGATATTCTTAGTGACAGTGATAACGCACTCACTGGGAGTCTCGGATTAAACTTCGATATTCCCGACGATTTGCGCGAAATTTACCTGAGTTTCGGAATAGATTTGCCCGCTTGCAGCGGCCAACCTAGATGGATTTTACCGATGCCGGCGCGGATCGTGGTCGATAAGAAAGGTATCGTCCGCGCGACCGATATTGACCCCGACTACACCGTCCGCCCAGAGGCAACGAAAACACTAACAGATTTGTCAAGGCTATCGGATTGACAGTGTCCAGACCACTATTTGTTTCGGTGCGAAGCTATTAGATTATTCAACATTGCAAAAACATTCATCTGCACCACCTGCTGTTTCGGGGTTTTCATCGCTGAACCACGCTAGCACCTGTCGCAATTTGATTACGCACTTTTTCACGGGCAATTTGACTCGCATTAGGTGTGACGTTATCCCCCATTAAATTGAGGTATTCTTTCGCGCCAGAATTGCCGCCAGCGTGTGCCGCAAAGAACCAGCCATATGCTTGGTGATAATCTTGTTCAACCCCAAAGCCGCGTAAATACATAATGCCAAGATTGCGTTGCGCGTCAGCAACTTCCCCTAGCGCCGCTTTCTCGAATAACTTTGCAGCCTGCACAAAATCGCGAGTGACACCCATGCCTAGATAATAATGTATACCTAAGTAATTATTGGCCTGGATATCGCCAACTGCCGCTTGTTGATTGAAAATCCGAAAGGAATCTAGATACTCTCCCTTATGGAACAATTCAATCGGATCTTGATGGTTATCACAACCAACTGTCATAGCCACGCAGCAAACAAGGGCGGTTAACCAAAAAAAAACTACAGTGGGCCAAGAAGAAATATATTTTTGCGAGACATCCATTTTCATCAACGACTATTTTAATACAGGACGCACTAGTAGCAATATATAGATTCGATCTGAATTTCTAACGACATAGCTGAACCCCAGCAATCCACATGCAGCCCGGGGTTTCGAAGATCAGACGAAACACGATACGCACAGTCCCCAAGATGTTAACCTATCCAAATAACTCACCATTAGATGAGGCCCAAAATGAACTCAGATATTGCATATATTGGAGCAGTCGACCTCGGCAAATTGATTGCTAAAGGCAAGCTGTCATCCGTCGAAGTGACTCGAACAATACTCAACCGCATCGAGAGACTTGACCCACTACTCAAAAGCTACGTCTCGGTACTAGAAGGTCATGCGCTTAAGGACGCTCGGCGAGCGGACAAGCAACTAAAGCACAATATGCGATGCGGACCGCTGCACGGTGTTCCCGTTGCCGTTAAGGATCTGTGCAACATGTCTGGCCTTCCAACGACTGCAGGGATTCCGATGTTTCGAAAATCTATCGCAGATCACGACGCAACTGTCGTACGCAAGTTGCGGAAAGCGGGCGCAGTAATCTTAGGGAAGTTACATCTAACAGAGGGCGCGCTTGCCGAACATCATCCAAAAATTTCACCTCCAATAAACCCGTGGTCAGCAAATCGTTGGAGCGGTGCGTCATCGAGCGGCACTGGGGTATCTGTTGCGGCAGGTCTAGCGTTCGGCGCTCTCGGCAGCGATACCGGAGGATCTATCAGATTCCCCGCATCCTGCAATGGGATCGTTGGACTCAAACCCACTTGGTCTCGGGTCAGTCGCTTTGGGGTATTTCCCCTATCCCAAACTTTAGATCATGTCGGACCACTGACACGGTCGGTCGAAGACGCGGCGGCGATGCTCCAGGCTATCGCCGGTCGCGATACCAGTGATCCAAGCAGCTCCTCAATAAAAGTACCAAATTACCTTGCTACTATCGGTCGTGGCGTTGAAGGTGTGCGCATCGGGATTGACCGAAAATACGCGTTTAATGGTGTAGATGTTGAGATTAAAAAAACGATAGAACGTGCTATCCGTGTGCTCAAGGATGCGGGTGCAATTATCGTTCCGTTCAAGATGCCACCGCTTGAGGCAGCTCTTGCAGCCTGGGGACCAATCTGTTCGTCCGACGCAGCAACCGCTCATGCCGCGAGTTACCCAACAAAGAAACGCGGGTATAGCACAACCTTCGCTGGCTTCCTTGATATAGGGCATGCGGTAACTGGTCTCGATTATGCAAAGGCCGAGATCATACGCCGCGAATTCCGAGGGAACATGGAAGAAGTATTCACCTCTATCGATCTGTTTATAAAGCCGGTGTTCCAGCGGATAAACCCGACTGTCAAAGCATTTGCTGCAATGTGCGAAAGTGGACTTGATGATTTGATCGCATTTACCGCGCCAGACGATTTGACGGGGGCGCCAACTATCACATTGCCTGCCGGGTTGGACAAAAATAGATCGCCTCTGTCTTTCCAGCTAGTAGGAAGACATTTTGAAGAGGCCTTGCTGTTCCGGGCCGGGCGGGTCTGGCAAAGCGCCGAAGATTGGCGCGACTTGCGCCCGCCGTTAGCAAAATAAGTATCGGCGTGTCTACAATCTATTCGCATTTAGAGCGACAACACAAATCCATTAACCATAAAGATACGGTACGCATTGTGTATGAAATGTCTTGCGTGGGTTTGTCGCAAGAGAATAATACGGTCTCTATAAAATTAGTTGGTATGTAACCATAGCTGACTAGAAAGGTAATACTGCGATTTGAAAACTTTGAGGAACTGACATCATGGTACAGGCAAGGCACTGCGAAACCGACATCCGTAGTCAAGTAAGCGATGAAGAGTGGCAAACTCGGATCGATTTGGCTGCCGCTTACCGACTAGTTGACCACTACGGATGGACGGATATGATCTTTACCCACCTGTCGGCTCGGGTGCCCGGACCAGAGCATCACTTCCTCATCAACCCCTATGGCATGATGTTCGATGAAGTCACCGCGTCAGACCTCGTCAAGATCGATCTAGACGGGAATATCGTGTTGTCGAATGGTTATGACGTAAATCCGGCAGGCTTTTGCATACACAGCGCGATCCATATGGCGCGTGACGATGCAAAGGCCGTGATGCACCTGCATACAGACGACGGTGTCGCTGTATCGTCGATGGCCGAAGGCCTCCTGCCGATTACACAAACGTCGATGATCATCGCTGAGGAGATTGCATACCATGATTTCGAGGGGGTAGCACTGAATTTAAGCGAACGATCGCGACTCGTCGCGGATCTTGCCGACAAACGTCTATTAATTTTACGTAATCATGGCACCCTAGCAGTCGGAGAAGCCATCTCGGACTGCTTTCTCATGCTTTATACCTTAGAACGCGCTTGCACGATGCAAATTCGGGCGTTAGCGGGCGGAGGAAAACTTTACCAGCCGTCCGAGCAATCAATCGAGACTACTCGACAGCAGGGTAGATCCTTAATGTCCCCGGGTGCGCTAGACCTGCTCGCGTGGCCGGCACTTCTGCGTCTTCTCGACAGGAAATATCCCGGGTTCCGCAATTAATTTATTGGCGAGATTTACCCTATTCACCCTCCCATTGTTTGTGGGAGTTGTTTGCAAACCTCCTTAAGTTTGTCTAAGTGCTGGCGCGGTTTTAGACCACCGCCAAGTGTGCGTAAACAAAGATGCGTCAAACCGATCTTACGCCAGCCCAAAACGCGTTGCCGCCACTCATCCTCTCTTGGACCAACTACCGCAACGCCGGCCTCCGTGCCGATGCAGGTCGGATTGCGGCCCGCTCCTTCAGCAATAACCTGTATCTTCCCCTGCAGTTGCGGAAACTCTTCCGGCGAGCAGAGCACGAACCAGCCGTCCGCAAAAAGACCAATTCGGTTGATAACTGAATCGCTGGGGATCGACTTCGCGCCAATCCAGATCGGAATCGGCCTTTGGATGGGCATAGGGGTTAACCCAGCATCGTCTATCTTGTCCCAGCGACCATGAAAAGTCACCGATTTTTTCGTCCACAATAATCTAAGTAACGCCATCTGCTCGGTACAGCGTGCACCTCGAGTCCGAAACGACTGATTCATAAATTTATATTCTTGTTCGTTTCCGCCGACACCGACCCCGAGACGCACGCGCCCAGCACTAAGAATATCGAGTTCTGCTACCTGCTTCGCGACCAATGCCGTTTGTCGCAAAGGGAGTACGATCACCGACGGAACAAGCTCAATCGAACTCGTAATCGCCGCAATATAAGACATCAACGTCATCGGTTCATGCAGCGGCCCACTACCTGGTCGCAAAACCTGGTCCGGTACCCTTAAATGCGTAAAACCTAACTCCTCTGCTAGTTGCGCGAAAGCTCTAATCGCACCGATATCGTTTTCCAGCTCTCGGACTGGGAGTGAGACGCCAATCTTCATCCAAACCTCATTTTAAATTGCTTAGTTTTAAGCGTTAACGCTTTCAGGACTACTACGCCGCCGCACTGGGCCGCGCCGAACACGCGGCGTGCCATCGCTTCGTATTGCGGTTGGCTTCCGGGATCCCAAGCTTTACCATTTGGGCGAAATCAACCGCGCACAAGCCAGTAATGTCAGTCAACGTAAAACGACCAGACGCTAAATACTCTGACTCACCTAAACGCTGTTCGATGACTTCGTAAAAGGATGCTAATCGGCGTTTGCCGCGATCGATCAAGGCCTCGATCCGCGGGATCCCGGTAATCCCCGGTAATCCTCGATCATCCAACTTAGAAAAACCATTTCGGAAGTACTCACCCACTGCCTGCGAACCAGACATTTCGCAATAGCGTTCCCACATTTCAATCTGCGCAATTTCAAGGGGATCACGCCCCATCAAATTAGGCTCGGGGTGCTTACTTTCAAGGTAACGACAAATCGCAGGAACTTCTGTTAATACCATCCCGTCATCTAACTCCAATGCCGGGATCAATCCAAAGCGACTCTTTGCTTTGTATTCGGGGGTCAAGTTTTCACCATCCATGATACTGAGTTCTTGGGTCGGAATATCGAGACCTTTTTCGGCAATGAAAATCCGGGCACGTCGTGGGTTTGGCGCTTGTGCGTCATACAGTTTCATCTTAATCTCCTCTCAAGTTTACTCAAACTGTGCACTGCACCTCTTTCCGCCGTATTGACCGAAATTCCCAACTCCCTACCAGGGTTCGATATAGGTTCGCACATCGGTTTCAAACGACCAAGCAGAACGCGGTTGGCAATGAAGATTCCAATATATTTCCGCCAGATCGCCGGTTTGGATAATGCCATCCTCAGGCCGGTTGGCGAAAAACTCAGGAAACAGCTCTCGAGTATTTTTATTTTCGATAGGCCCGTCGATCACTACGTGCCCCACATGGATCCCTTTTGGGCCAAGCTCTCGCGCCATGCTCTCGGCGAGGGCCCGCAGCGCATGTTTACCGCCCGCAAAAGCAGCAAAACCATCGCTTCCCCGGATACTGGCTGTAGCGCCGGTAAACAACAAAGTGCCAGTACCGCGTTCGACCATCCGAGCTGAGACCTCTCGCCCTACCAAAAATCCAGCAAAAGCACACATCTCCCAAACCTTCCGATAGACCCGACTGGTAGTTTGTAAGATGGGAAAGCGAACGTTCCCTCCGACATTGAAGACGGTCACTGCCAACGCACCAATTTTTTGTTCGATATATTCAATCAGATCTTTCACCTGATTTTCATCACGGGCGTCCGAATGCACACCGGTTGCGCTACCTCCGGCCGATTCGATCGACGAAACTAAGCCCGCTAAGTCACCGCGCCTCCGTGTCACGACAAGATGGAACCCCTCCTGAGAAAAACGTTTAGCAATAGCTGAACCAAGCGCATCGCCAGCGCCAACAACCAGCGCGACCGGCTTTCCCGAGATTTTACTCAATCGCATCTCCTCATCTAGTCGATCAATGAGTTCACAACCATAAATGCAAAAATTACTGTCCGGTAGGAACTAGAATCGTGGTATCGACTCTATATACTCTTGACTCTCTAAATCGAAGTCACAGTCTAACATGCGAATAATTTTAATAATGCTGCTTATTATCCCCGCCGCTCAGGTCGTCGCAGACCGTGAAACCTCGTCTAGCCTTGTCATCGAAGAAGCCTCTGTGTTGTACGAGGCCAGAAAGTATAAACTTGCCGTCGATTTGCTAACAAAAGAGTTAGAGAGAGAACCAACTTGCGCAGGTTGTGCACACCAACTCGGTCGGGCATATGGCCGCCTTGCTGAAAACGCAAGCTGGATCGCGGCGATTGGTCTAGCTAAGAAAACGCGAATAGCTTTTGAACACGCGGTAGAACTCGATCCACTAAACGAGCAAGCGTTACAAGATTTAATCCAATTCTATCGCGAGGCGCCAGGATTCCTTGGTGGGGGCGCAGACAAAGCCAACAACCTAGAATCACGCTTGAACAAGTTGCGGGCAGAAAACAGCAGTAGCAACGTATCTCCCACAAGTTCGCCATCCCAGTGACTATGTCGATAAAATCTACTTTTTATTCAGTG
>DPMX01000029.1 GCA_003540955.1 Gammaproteobacteria bacterium | reverse complement strand
TCGGCGGCCTGACCTTCTTGTTTAGTAGCCACAACAGTGCCAGCTGGACTTGGAGATTCAACTTTTTTGTAAGCGCCATCGCAATGACAAAAATTGGGCGGGTTTGTGCAGGTAATTTCATCGTCATTTAGATCCAAGGCCATAGGCCGACCGACGATGTTGGTACCAACAGAGAAAATTTCGTTGTCGAATGTTCCTTCTCTTTCCGACCGCCGATCACCATCCCTAACTTTGACAACGAAATATTCTTCGAATCTTTTAATTTCAAGGCTTAAGTCTGGATCGTTCAAGCATTCCCACGTACCCACATACGGCGCGCCACCTCCGCAGCCGACCAAGAGCAGAGCTAGGCCAGCCGAAACCCAACAGGTTTTATTCATTACACCCATCCACACCTGTTCCTTCTTTTTCTAGATATCGCCCCAGTGGAAGATTCTTAAGCCCAGCGTAACACACTCTTGACTTACTGCGGTTCGAAGATTTCATAGATAACCGAACCTACTCCGGCCTCTAAAAAGCGACATGCTTACACTTGAGGAGCCCAAGGGTAGCCCTCGAGACCATAGTGATGCGAAGATTAAATCCACGGTAAAATTTAGCAATGACCCAAGGAGCCTCTATCGTGCATGCGTTCGTGACCCAATGGACAACTAAACCTGGACACCTAAATACACTCGCATCAGCCTACAAGGCGCAATTGCTCCCACAATTAGAGGTAGCACCAGGGTGCCGTCATGCCTTCGTAGTTGCAGCTGAGCGCAGCAATACGCTTTTCACCGTGAGTTTGTGGGACTCTGAAAGGGAACGAGATGCTAACCCAGGAAGCCCGCACCATAGCAAAGAAGCTAAGTTGGGGCGACATCTAACAAACAATCCAAACCAAGAACCCTTCGAAGTCTTAGTGCGGGCGGGAATCTCATCCAACGGTCTCTTCGCTCGTTTGATCACGCTACCGGTTCAGGCAGATAACATCGATGCAGCGCTGACTGTCTATAAAGAAGAGTATCTCCCGCTCCTGCAGGCACAACCGGGGTTTCTTCAAGTGATCTGGTTAGCCAATCGGGATAGCGGAACCGGTTGGGGGATGAGCTTTTGGTCAGCCCGGGAACAAATGCTTGCAGCCGATCAAGAAGGAGAGTTTTTTCCAAAAGTACTGGCGAGGCTAGCAGTCTACTTCCATGACAAACCAGAAATGCACTACTACAACGTAATCTAAGCGTGATATGTGATGGACTACCAACAGAGCGTCTCGAGGGCCTGCATCTTATGCTTAAGTGCTCGACTTCAATCGTGGCATAACATTTTTAGCAAAAAGCTCTAGACTGCGGCGCGTCCCCTCAAGCGGAGCGCCCGGCAATATCCCCATCATCACAAGATGTGTGCAAGGGGAGCGTTTGAGCAAATCGCGTATACCCTCATACACGAAATCAGATGTTCCAATGAACGCAGGCTCGCCAAAAAAGTCGCAAGCCTGATCTTCCCGTAGCTGAGCGGCACTCGGAATCGCTCGTGAATCCTGATCGTCGTTATTTTCGTCACCCGCTTCGACCGCCCAATCGCGATAGAGCTGTAGCATGTGATTAACCGGCGCCGCAGTGTCGTTCCACGCTTGCTCCTTAGAGTCGGAGACATAGACAAGGATCATCTGACTAACCATATAGTTGTCCGGGTTCCGATCGTGCCGGGCTAGCGCCTCTCGATAACGTAGTCGATGCTCCGCTGACACCCCGGCTAAATGACACCCCATACGCGCAGCGCGGTCGAGCGCACGATCTCCGCGCGCACCGACCCAAAGAGGCACGGGACGTTGGATAGCAGGCGGCATAATGCGCGCGCCGTCAATATCGTGATACTGGCCGTGAAACGTGACCGTCTCGCCATCGAGCAACTGGCGGAGTAGCGGCAGCTGTTCAGCGAAACGCTTAGCCCGCTCCCTTGGCGAGATGCCCATGCCGGTAAACTCCCCGACACGATATCCAAGACCAACACCGATATCCATGCGTCCACCCGAAATCACGTCTGCAGTCGCAATATCTTCGGCCAAACGAACGGTTTGATGCATCGGGAGCAACATCACAAACGTGCCGATCCGGATAGTGCTGGTGCGCGCGCTTATTGCCGTCGCGATTGGTATCAGCGATGGCGAGTAGCCGTCATCTATGAAATGGTGCTCGGTCAACCATACATGATCGAACCCCAGTATTTCAGAGTACGCGGCAAGCTCAAGATCATCTCGATATAGACGACCCCAAGGTCGACGATTAAACCCCGGGTTGCGAAATGGAAACAAAAAACCAAGGTCAATACTCATTACTTACCCCATTAGGTGTGACCAAATGACAGCATGGCGTCAGCAACTTTAACGAACCCGGCGATATTGGCGCCGGCCAAATAGTTGATGCGGTTCTTACATTGGCCGTACTCGACACAACGATCGTGGATATTTTTCATCGTATCTTTAAGTAAGCTTTCCAGGTCATCTTCCTTCCATGACAAACGTGCGCTGTTCTGGCTCATTTCTAATCCGGACAAGGCCACACCACCCGCGTTGGCGGCCTTGCTCGGCGCATACAATATCTTGGCATGTTGAAAAGCACCTATACCGCCGAGTTCGGTTGGCATGTTGGCGCCCTCAGATACTCCGATACAGCCGTTTTTGAGTAGGGTCGTCGCTTCATCTTCGTTGATTTCATTTTGCGTCGCACAGGGTAAAGCAATGTCGCACGCGACGCCCCAAGGTCGACCTTCGTGAAAACTGGCGCCTTTGTATTTCTCCGCATATTCACTGATTCGACCGCGCCGCACAGTTTTTAGATCAATGACGAAATCCAATTTCTCGCTGTCTATACCATTAGGGTCATGGATGAATCCAGAAGAATCCGACAGCGTCACCACCTTACCGCCAAGCTGATTCACTTTCTCTACCGCGTAGCTCGCTACATTACCCGAGCCAGAGATAGTCACTGTTTTCCCCCGGATGCTATCACCTTTGTGCTCCAGCATATTCTCCATAAAATAAACCGCGCCGTAACCAGT
>DPMX01000028.1 GCA_003540955.1 Gammaproteobacteria bacterium | reverse complement strand
TTGGTTAAAAGTTTCGGCAAACCGCAGTTATGTGGACAAAAAGGAAGCTACCCGCGCACTCAATATATCGGTCTGTTCGAGAGGGGGCTCGTGACCGCATTCCGGGATAATGAAAACTTCCGCTGTTGGGATCTTTTGTCCAAACTCCTCTGCATAGACTGGTGGTATTAGCAGGTCATTCTCACCCCAGACGACAAGACTCGGCGCCGATATCCGGTGGATGCGCTTGTTAAGGCCTTTATCCGGGATCGGCCAAATCACCTTAGCAGTACAACCTAAAGTCCAAATGAAATTCACTTGTGCAAGCGCCGCTTCATGTTCGTCTTCTGGCATAGTCATTCGCGCCCGCACACGAGGTTCGTCAACTTGATAGAATAAAACATCCATGAGTTCATCCGAACCGACTGCGCACCAATCCGCAACTGTATACGGTGAATCCTCGCGCCAAAGACCAATTGGAGCAATCAGAATAAGTTTCTGGATGCCTGCGCGACGCTGAGCCGCAAGCTCACAGGCCATCAAACCACCGAAGGAATGTCCAATTAGAACAGTTTTTGTTAGCCCCAAGCCCTCAAGCAGATCATCATAGGCAAGCACCGCATCCCAAAGATTCTCGATCATATCGATCTCGTTGGGTTTCCCTGGCACGGTCCCAGGGAAATACGGGGCATATACTGTGTAGTTGTCGGCAAGGCCGTCTAGAAAATCATCCCAATAAAACCCACCGGCTGAATGGAGGAAAACCAATGGGTCACCCTGACCGGCAACGTTGACTGTTAAGTCTAAAGACCCGCCGAGTACGGGTACCGATATGTTACGAATCTTCTTCATGCTTTATCATCAGCCACAAACTATGCCGCTGCATCCTGCAAAACACGTGTTGCTGCCTCTGGCCACCAATGATTTTCCCATCCCTCATCATCCCAAACTGTTTGTAACGTCGGTAGGACGCCGGCCACAAATCGATCGATGTTTTCTATGCATTTCTCATGCGACATGTTGCCGAAGTGCAGCAACACCATAAGGTTACCGACGTTTAAGCGCTTAATAATGTCTAATAACCGATCGGTAACCGTCGCCGCGCTGCCAGTGACGAGGTATTCATCTCGGTCAAAATCTCGAAAAGTGTTCTGCTTGAGCTGATCAAACGGCGGTAATGGTCGTTTAGTCAAAAGATACTCAAGGCTTGAATGCGTCATATGACCTGGAGGTACAAAAAGCGCCTCAGGAATATGGAGCAACTTGTGATAGAAGTATTCGATTGCCTTGCCGAAATCCGCTTCCGCCTGTTCATCGGTCTCGGAAACACCGACAGGGATCAGGTACCCCATACGATACGGGTTGCGATCGCGACCTAGCTCTTCGACTTTGTCCCAATAGCCATTCACCGTAGCGCCCGCACCCTTTGCGCCGAAGTAGGTTAGGTAACAGTAACAATAGTCACGCTCGACGACGAATTCCCAGGTGCTTGGACTCGCATTACCGGGGACCCATATTGGCGGGTGCGGCTGCTGTACCGGTCTCGGCCAAGTGTTGACCATAGGTAGTTGGTAATACTTACCATTCCAGGCGAAAACCTCCTCCGCCTGCCAGGCCTTCAGAATGAGATCATGAGCTTCACGATAACGCCCGCGCTGTTCCATAGGCGCCATACCATAGCTATACGAAAAATCGCCGCCGAGACCAACTGGGAATCCAGCCACTAAACGTCCACCAGATATGGAATCGAGCATGGCATATTCTTCTGCAACCCGAATCGGAGGATTTAAAAACACTGCAGTCTCGCCCATCTGAATAATTGCCGTATTTCGATCCCGTGTCGCCCGGGCTAGAACAGATCCCATCATATTTGGATTAACCATGAAGCCATATGCGTTCTGGTGATGCTCGTTCGTACAAACACCATCGAATCCAGCATTCGCCATATAGATCAACTCGTCCAAAGTCCAATTGTAATACTGCGTTACCTTATTTCGGTCTGCCACCTCGTTGAACGGTAAAGTGAACCAGGCCGACTTGTGCTGCTGTTCAAAGTCATCAGGCAAATCACGATGAGGCATCAAATGGAAGGCTGAAACTTTCATTGAGAAGGTTCCTTATGGCGACTGCTGTACACGTCGCGTGCAATTGATATGATATGGCTTCATTTTTTATACAAGAAATTGATCATCAAATCACCCCCTCCGTTCACATAGAGGCGCCCAATTACGGAACCAGCTTTCTTACCCTTATTAAAAAGATAAATCTATTTCGTGGGGTTATGGAATAACTTAAAAGGTGCAGCGTAACCTAAGTCGGGGGATCTTCGACCCCATACAACTTCTGCGCGTTTTCCCATAAGATTTTTTTCTTAGCCTCGGCGCCACATTCAGACAGCCCGGCATCGATGCGAGCTTTTACTTTATCTCCGTAAAGCGAGGTCGGATGAGGGAAGTCCGTTTCGAACAGAATGTTATCGATCCCAACTGAATCGAGTAGGCGACGCGGCGCGATCTGTTCGAACCAGTAGCATGCATAGACATTTCTAGCAAAATACTCTGAAGGAAGTAACTCTAGATCCGGCCGCTCATCACGAACTCTATTCCCGAGAAACTGGTAGTCGAGTGCCTCCAAAACAAATGGCACCCACCCAATACCGCTCTCTACAGAGACAAACTTTATCTGAGGAAAGCGGGCAAGAACGCCGGACATTAGGAGATCGCAAAGCTGCGAACCATTATTCATAAAAAGCTTAACTGAAAACTCTGCAAAGGTCGCCATGCGACCATAAGTCTTCATCTTTTCGCGACTCAGGCCCCCTTCCATATTGCCAGAACCAATGTGAAAGCTGACCGGCAAGTTGCAATCTACCGCGACGCTCCACAAGGGGTCCCAGTGTGGATCACCGAGGATCGGCTGTCCGTATGATTGCGGTTCACCAGTGAACAAGATGCCTTTGTGCCCCATTGCTGCACAGCGCTGAATCTCGATAACGGCAGCTTCGATATCCCAGAATGGAATGGATGTGACGGGTAATAAGCGGCTGCTGTCAGCGGAAGCCCATTCCGTTTGCCAGTCGTTATAGGCAGAAACACATGCCAACATCAACTCACTATCGTCCAAGCGGAGGAACTCTTGTGCCCCGAACCCACCAACATTCGGATACAGAATCATTGCCCAGATCCCCATTTCATCCATATATTTGAGGCGTGCTTGAGCGTCAAACGCGCCGCGGTGCATCCCGTCATAGCCATGCGGTGGATCTTTCATGTCACCGGAACCCGCGGTTGCAGTCATCCCGACCGGCACGGTGCGTTGATCGCCAATCACCCACCACTGGCGACCTTTTTTATCAGTTTCTACACGGGGCCCGGCGTCCCGCAGTCGGGAAGGTAAACGTTCGGTCCATAGGTCCGGAACTTCGGTAACATGTGTATCTACGTCGATAATGGTGTATGCATTCATGAGTTAAATCCTCATTGTTAGTGCATATTGTAAAGGGATACCTGGATTTTGGGCTAGCGGGATTAATAATGGGTATGCTGTCGGCGCCTCATATACGGGAAACAAAAAGTTTTTCAGCTATAAACTGACGCTCTATAAAACTGAGACAATGATCAGATCAATTTACAATGCTTATAATCAAAGCTATTTAAGCCCTCTAAATATCAGCCCGCTGGCCCATAAATACTTTTCGCGACAAAATCTAATGCTTAGGTTCTAAATAACAGTCTAACGAGAAAATGTGCTCTGCTACCCCCATACCTCCACGCACCGACGAACTGCCAACGCAATTTGGCGTGTGTCTGTTGCCAACCGATCTAGGACCAAACCCAATTGAACTTGCTATTGCCTCAGAAGAACGTGGGTTAGATATGCTGTTTTTCGCAGAAGGTAGCCACGTCCCAGTGAAACACACGCAAAATGCTTACAGCAGCTCAGACGCGGTAAAACCATTCGCGCGGATGTACGATTCGATTACCGCACTTGCTGCTTGTGCCGCAGTGACTACTCGTATAAAACTCGGAACTGGAGTTTGCCTGCTAACAGAACGGGATCCTATCATCACGGCAAAGTCTATCGCGTCCCTCGATCGAATCTCCAAAGGACGTGTAATCTTTGGTGTTGCAGGCGGTTTTATTCGTGAAGCGATAGAAAACCATGGCAGCTCATTTAAACATAGATGGGCCGTGGTGCGAGAACGGGCGCTAGCTATCCGCACACTGTGGAACAATGATCCAGCGGAGTTCCATGGAAAGTATGTTAATTTCGATCCAGTTTGGTCACGCCCGAAACCAATCCAAGCCGGGGGACCGCCAATATATATCGGCTCGAATTCTGCCCAGGTCCCTGCGCGCGTCGCCGCTTATGCCGATGGATGGATGCCAATCTATGAACGTTATGCGGGCGATCCAATCACAGATCTTAAAGCGGCATGTACCAAATTCGAGCGCGAATTCAACGCGCTGACCCTTTATTTATTCGGTGCACCACGTGACGAGACAATTATTGAAGATTTCACCGAACGCGGTGCACGAGGATTCGTCTTTTTTTTACCTCCCGACGCAACTGATGTTATTAGGGAACTAGATAATATTGCGATGTTTATCGACCGTATGCGAACGACTTCGTCAACCAAGTACCCTGTATGAGTATTAATATCACAGAGCTAGATTATCAACATACGTCGATCGGAGAGTTAATTTTACGGCGCCGCCGTTTCCCGGCGACAAGTCAAACGAATGTGTTCGAAGTCCTATTAAACGGCGAGTTTTTGATGTCGAGGTTGTTTACCGCAAGGAAAATGCCTTAGCAGAGCTTGGGTTGTCGTATTGCGACGCCGGAAAGATCGACGTCATGGTCGGTGGACTTGGTCTCGGGTACACAGCAGCAGCTGTCTTGGCAGATAAAAGAGTGCAATCGATGACGATCATCGAAGTACTGCCCTATGTAATATCGTGGCATAAACAAGGTCTTCTGCCGGTAAGCAAAGCACTCAACGATGATCCGCGCTGCAGCTACGAGGATGGTGATTTTTTCGCGCTGGTTGCAAACAAATTCAACACATTAAAATCCCCAAAAAACGCTAACCACTATCACGTCATTTTGCTCGATATCGATCATTCACCAGAAAACCTATTGCAAGCGGAAAATCAAACCTTTTACACCGCCAGTGGGTTAACCCGATTGCGTGACTGCCTGCACGATTCTGGCGTGTTTGCATTGTGGTCAAATGAACCTCCTCAGGAGCTTTTTTCGTTACTCCTAGGTCAGATATTTGCTACGACTAGCAATCACGTTATCCCTGTCCCAAATCCAATGACTGGAATTGCAGGTCACAATACAATCTACTTGGCGCGCTGCCGCTAGCGCCGCCCTCAGATAGGGGCATACCCCATTCGAAGCTAATAAGGCTTATTTGACATCCGTTTTCAGGTTTATTTCCAAGTCAGCCCGCTCGACAATAAGATCGTGGTGAGACGCAACAACAACTGTAAGGCTCCTAGAGAGCTCAGCCAACGTATCACAGATTAGCTGCGCATTGACACGATCGAGCGAACTCGTTGGTTCATCTAAGATCAGAATTTTTGGATTGTGTGCAAGTGCCCTCGCGATCGCGACACGTTGACCTTGGCCGCCGGAGAGTCGACCCCCACGTTCTCCAACAATCGTATTTACGCCGTCTGGCAGACTAAACACGAAATTCCACAGACCGGCCTGTGTCAAAGCTCGACGCGCATCCTCTTCGCTCGGCTCCGCTTCTCCTATAAGGACGTTGTTTAGAATAGTATCGTGCAAAAGCACTGTTTCCTGCGGCACGTAACCGATGAGACGTCGCCACTGACGTAAATCCAGATCATTTAACGAAACGCCATCGACACGAACAACCCCACCTTGTGGTTTAAGCAAACCGCACAATAAGTCGAGAAAGGTGCTTTTCCCAGTGCCTGATGGGGCTGTGATCGCGACAAAAGAACGCGCGGGAATTGTCACGTTCAGATCCTCGAACATAGGGTCTTTTGCATAGCTAAAATACAGCTTCTCCATATCAATCGAGCGCTCGAGCGTCGGCGTCATCGTTCCTCCACTGCGCTCTATCTCCAGTTGTGCGTCCGAGATAGTTTTTTTTAGCGACCTATAGGCGCTTTCCTGAACCATAACTTTTTGATATTCACGTTGCGCTTTATTCAGTAGACCAAGTAACCGCACATGCAGAAAAACAAGCACCATAACTTCGGGGAGACTGAGGCCCCACCAACTTAATGCAACGTATAAGGCAAAAGCCGCGAGCGCCGCGAGTAGCGGATCTTGCAGCGCACGTAGCGATTCACGACTCATTACTTCGCGGCGTATTGCATCTTCGAGGCCGTCTGTTTGTTGCTGCAATGAGGCCTGAGCCACAGAGTCGCGCGACATCGCTTTTAGTGGCTTCACAGATCGCAGCACGTCCGTGAGGTAGGACAATAACTCCCTCATCAATTCCGTCTGGCCAACACCAGCCCGGCGAGCGGCCCGCATCAGAGAGTGCATCAACGTGGCCGACAATAACCCAAGTCCGATCGACACTAGTGTCGCCTGCCAGGAAATCATAAACGCGACGCCCGCATACACAACGATTTGAAAAAAATATGAGATTCCGCGAGCACCAAACTCAAACCCCATAGCCGCACGATTGGCTTCTGTTGCAACGGAGTTCGCTAGCTGTCCGGCACGCTGCCTAGCAAAATACTGCCATTCACAGGCTAATAAAGCGTTAATCAACGTGATGCGAAAATCAGTGGCTACCCTCGCTACGGTATAGCCAACCTGCCGATTTGCAACCAGCAATAAACCACTTTTTAGGATTATTCCTCCAACTATTATGAGTAATAACGCCCCGATCGTTGGTTGAATTTGCGCCCACGCCAACCCCTTCAACACGAGTTCTCCTATCTCCCCCGTGGATCCGTCCCCAGCGGCGACAGACAGCATTGGTAACAACGCGGTGAGACTAAGTCCTTCTGCCGTGCCCGCTACAATAAGACAAATCAGCATCAGCGCGCTGCGAGCCGGGTAGATGCGTAGGAATTCGATTAGAGTGCTCATCTAATCACCGACTAAGATCCCTGACGCATCGTCACTCTTACTTTTTCGATCCATCTTCGCGGCACAAATCAGGTCGCACGCCTCTCGAACCGCACCAGTGCCCCCGCTTGCGCGGCAAATATAATCCACGTGCACACTGACTTCGGACACAGCATCTGCGGGGCAAAACGAAAAACCGACGTGTTTGATCAAGTCAAGATCACCCAAATCGTCGCCAATGACACAGATTCGCTCCAGTACCGTGTTCCATGATGCAATTTTTTCTAGCAGCAGTTCGAGCTTATTTTGGATTCCCGGGTAATAATCAGATATCCCAAGTTTCTTAATCCGAGCAGCCATAGCAGGGCTATCTTCTGAGCTGACCACACAGATGCGGACGCCCTGCTCTGCTAGGAGCTGTAACCCTTTGCCGTCGCGGGTGTGGAATTTCTTCAGTGCCTCTCCATTCGCGCCGTAATACATCCCCCCATCGGTCAACGTCCCATCCACATCAACCACCAAAGTGTCTATCTTGCTGAGCACATGCTGTAATTGTGTGTCGCTGCGATCCAACAATAGTCGCTCGCAAAAGGTCCAGTCTCGCGGCTCATCAATCTCGCAAGCGGTATCAAGTGGCATAACATGGATCCCGATTCTTCCGCCGAGACGGCACTTTTGTTTTTCCAAAACTTCAGCGGCCGTAAAATAGAAAGCTCCATTTTCCATATACTGAACGGCAGCTTCTTGTCTTCGCGGCCTCCGGGTCGGGTCATAGTTGACCGGTTTCTCATCGGCGTCCCATAAAAAACGATTAAACAGCACCGCGCTAAGAAGCGAATCATAAGACCCAGAAATGAACTTGTCCTTAGCCTTTATGAAATCATCGGATCGGGTCAAAGGTGATGTAGCTTGAATCAAACACATCACATCGAATGCTACCTGCCGCCCAACCTCTAGCATGATGATTTCGCTAGCTGCCACATCAGTCGCCGATGCAGCAGAGCGATCTACGACAATGACAGAATCAGAAAATTGTTCTAGGACAATATTTCGAATCGATTGAGAATCGGATGCAACATAAATTGCATCGAAGCATTTTGAATTTATAGCTTGCTCAAGACTCCATTCGTATAATGGCCGTCCGGCAATACGACGGGTATTCTTGTTCGGGATTGACTTGGAACCGCCCCTCAGCGGCATCAACGCAATCCACTTCATCCGGGGAAGTGTACCCCTGGAAGACGCTTCAACTTCCCCCGTTGTTCGGATTCAATCTCTAGGACAGGGGTATTTTTAAGCATGAGTGCTTTTTTTACGACCCCGGCATCTCGCACCAACTTTCTTAGGCCATCGGGCTCAAGGGAAGCCGCGTGATCGGTACCCTTCCAGGTTCGATCTAGAGTAAAGTGACGCTCGACCCAGGTGGCACCAAGTGCTATCGCAGCCATATCTACCGCTATGCCGAGGTGGTGACCGGAGAATCCAACGGCTTTAATTTCGTCGCCATAGCATTCCTTAAGACGCGTTATTTCCAGTAAGCAAACGTCTTCATGCGGAACCGGATAACCAGACGTACAAGAGTAAAATACAAGTCTATCGGACACTCCAAGTGCCCGAAATAAGCCAGCGATCGACGCCTGCTCTTCCAAAGTCGTCATGCCGAGTGAAACATGTATGTCCCCGTCATAATGTTGCGCAAGGTACTCCAACATTCTAATGTTGAGATTGCAGGCCGAAGGTATCTTAATAAAATCGGGGTTCAAACTTGCGATCTCTGCGGCTGACGTCACGTCCCATACCGATGATGAGTACCCGATCCCGAATTCACGACAAATTGTCATAAGTTCTCGATGTTGATCCACGCCAAATTCAAGAAATTCACGGTGTCGGCCGTAATTTTCTCCGAAACTGTGACCCGGATTAGGATGCGGCGCGTCGTACTCCTCTTTAGTTAAAAGCTCAGCGTTACAACGTTTCTGGAATTTGACGTAATCTGCCTTGGCGAATTGCGCAGCTGAACGTATCATTTCCCGAGCTATGGCCATATCGCCTTTGTGGTTGCACCCGACTTCCGCAACGATCAACGGACGGTCCACGTTCAGGGCCCCACCAGACGTAAATCGTGGATGCACCCACGTCTAACGCGATTCGTAATAACCGTGCCTGATGGACCCTTAATATGGGCCCAGCGGCTACAAGATGCTAAGTGCGAACACATTGTAGGTTTGACCTATCTTGCAAATTCCTGGTCGAAGGTGACAATTTCTCTGTCCTTACATTAAGATTTAGTAATTAATGCGATAATACGCTGTAAATGGTATTAACTGAATTTTTACTGATTCTCTGATACAAATGAGCCGATGCCAAGGCCCTATTTAATCCTACCGGTGGAGAACCAAGTTCGCGAGTTGGACGCAAAAATACTCCTAGCGTGTGTAGCGGCACAACAAGGGTTTTCAAGCATTATCGGTTGGAGAGGCTTAGTTGATGCGAGAGTCGGACGCTTTCCGCCCAGCATCTATTTAGCGAAATCGATGTCGCGCGAAAATACGAAAATGTTCCAGATTAATCAGAACCTTGGCCACACCGTAATCGCCTGGGATGAAGAGGCGGTAGTGCATTACCCACCGCAGATATACTATGCCCGGCGCATCGGTACCGAAGCACTCAAGCTGATTGATGTGTTTATTGCCTGGGGAGAGGATAATCGGGAATTATTACAAGCCCACCCAAATTTCGATACGAATGACATTCGCGTTCTAGGTAACCCGAGAGCGGATCTGCTCCGACAGGACATGTCTTCGTATTTCGATCAGGAAACCGCAGCGATCACCCGCGAACATGGGGATTTTATCATTGTAAATACTAATTTTGGGTCCGTGAATGGCTATGCCGACAAACTTAATCTTGTCCGTACCGGCGGGCGAGACACCGTCGAAGGTCCTTTAGGGCGTGGGGCTAGCGGCATGCCGCCTAACTACGCGAGGGGTCTTTTCGACTATCGCCGAAAAGTGATGCAAGCGTTCACATATCTGGTTCCTAAAATTGCACACGCGTTTCCTGATACCAAAGTAATCTTACGACCGCACCCTGCTGAGAACCACACTTTCTGGCGGAATGAATTCTCCGAGATCTCGAACGTCCACATAAATGCTGAAGGCAATGTCATTCCGTGGCTTCTCGCCGCCCGCTGCCTCGTGCACAATGGTTGCACGACCGCGGTAGAAAGCTCGCTACTCGGCACACCCATTATCTCGTTCGTTCCAATCGATGACTCACGCTACGAATTCGAACTGCCGAATAAGCTCGGTGAGCGCGCAATCAGCGCGACCGCAGTGATAGAGTTCATTAGCGCGGCATACGAAAACCCAATGCCTAGATACACCCCACCACAAGCACAGACTCTATTATCACGTTTCATTCGACCTATGGATGAGACCTTGGCCGCACACAAAATTGTCAACCATATATCTGGACGTACGTGATTAACCAGGCCGCCAAAGACA
>DPMX01000315.1 GCA_003540955.1 Gammaproteobacteria bacterium | reverse complement strand
GGTTGACGTCGAATGCGATTGTGGCTCTAGGTTCGGCATTGGTTATCGTAATTGAACGCGAATACGGCATTTCACATGGTGACTTTGGCCGGATTTTCCCTCGAATAGAACCTAAAACACGACAAACGGCTGAACGGAGATTCCAGCTCTTGCACGCAGATGGTCGTAGCCTACAAATTGAGCTCGCTATCGAGCAAGCGCGCTTAATTGCTAGCTTAAAAATACCTTTTACTCAGATAACGTTCCGATTTATGGGATGGAGTTCTTCACAACGTATTGATTTTTTCAGAAATTTCGATCAGTCGTTTCAAAAGGGTGGTGGTTAGTAGTCCGAATATACAATCGGCTCAAAACGAAAATTATATTTCCAAATGGAACGAACACATTCATCTTGAATTATCGGTACCGATGACGCTCTCTAGCATGCCCAGTTTAAGCCCTGTTTCTCGAACTCGTGTAGTTGTGAGACACAGCATTCGATCTAGATGGCGGGTAGAATTTGATGGCACTATTAATAGCTTGGGTATAACGATATCTTTTCTCGAGCACTGCTCGTTCGCAATGCACGGAGTTAAGCATCGCCTCAGAAAAGTAGATGTTGGGTTGCAGGATCTGTGTCAAGATATTGTCGACCGGACCTAGGCAAGTGATACGTGACACGATGCGTTCACTTTATCCAGCAACACAACCACACCGCGCTGAACACATCGATGTAGGTGACGGCCATAAAGTTTTCTTCGAGGAAGGCGGGAACCCATCGGGCATACCAATAGTTTTCCTTCACGGCGGGCCAGGCTCAGGGTGTAAAAACAGTCATCGACAGTTTTTTGAGCCAAATATATATCGAAATGTTTTGCTCGATCAGCGCGGGTCAGGAAAGTCCACGCCTTATGGGGCTGTTGAGTCAAATTCGACACAACATTTAGTGGCCGATTTAGAGATTTTACGAGAGCATTTGGGAATAGAGAAATGGGTTCTTTTTGGTGGATCTTGGGGTGCAGCGTTAGCCTTGTATTACGCCGAGACACACCCCGAGCGCGTTCTCGGAATGGTTTTACGTGGTAGCTTCCTTGCTCGCCGTCGTGACGTTGATTGGTTTTTCATGGAAGGTGCAAATAGACTGCTTCCGGTAGCATGGGATGCGTTTAGGGAGGTTGTCGGTGACCCTCCCGATATGGTTGAGTATCTCTATCAGGCGGTATTCGGAGATGACGTTGAAGTTGCGAAGAGGGTTGCTAGAGCGTGGTGTCGCTGGTCAGGGGAGGTTGTCACCTACGCGTTCGATCACATTGGTGCTGTAGGAGAAGAGTCTATCGAATCGATAATGGCCAAGACTCGACTGGAATTTCATTACGCTCGTCACCGGTACTTCATGCGCGAGAATCAGTTACTCGAGGATATCAGCCGCGTGCCAGATGTCCCTGTTACGATTATCCATGGTATGCGCGATTTAACTTGTACGCCAGATGCTGCATGGGAGTTACATCGCGCCATACCACGATCGCAGCTGCGTATTTTAAGAACTGCCGGACATCTATCTGGAGAGGCCCCAATGACGGATGCCTTATTAGATGCGACTGATGACATCGCTCGCCTGGTTGACTATATCGACGCATAATCGGCGATGGTGCAAGGACCACAACAGCGAACATTATCTATCGAACCCATGATTATGGGGATTCTAAATGTTACTCCGGATAGTTTCTCGGACGGCGGTCAATTTCTCCAACCCAAAATTGCTATCTCCCACGCGGTAAAAATGGTCGCTGAAGGCGCCTCCATCATTGATGTGGGCGGTGAATCTACACGACCAGGAGCGTTGCCCGTGCCCATTTCTGAACAGGTGACGCGAGTTGTTCCGGTCATTGAAGGACTTCGGGAGGTGTTAGACGGTGGAGTTCGCATTAGTATCGATGCACGCGAGCCCGAAGTTGCTGCAAGAGCTCTCGATGCGGGAGCAAATATGATCAACGATATCTCCGGCGGTGCCAATCCGGAGATGTTAAGTCTTGCTGCAGGCCATCGCATTCCAATAGTTCTGATGCACATGCAAGGATCACCAGAATCGATGCAAATCAAGCCAGACTATGTTGATGTTGTAAAAGAGATCTGGGAATTTTTAAACGAGCGAGCTGACCTAGCAATTTCAGCCGGTATCTCACCTGCCAACATTATAATCGATCCTGGGATCGGCTTCGGAAAAACTAGGATGCAGAACCTAGACATTTTACGTCATTTAGAGGAATTCGTGACTCTCGGTTATGTCGTAGCACTAGGTACTAGCCGTAAACGATTTATGGGATCCATATGCCAAGAAACTACATTTAAAGATCTCGTAGGGGCGACTTGTGCGACCACCGTAATTGGGGTGCGGGCAGGTGTTAGAATATTTCGGGTGCACGATGTGCGGGAGAACCGCCAGGCGATGGAGGTCGCACTTGCGGCAATGGGCATGAAATCAAGGTTTGCGGGTTGAGGGAAGGTATAATTTTGTGTCACGCCACTATTTTAGACAGCAAATTTAAGATACCTGTCAAAATTATAGGCGTTTTTTCGAGATGATTTATGAAGCCGTCGTATCAACTTGTAATCTCGATGGAACCGCCCATTTATCGCCTATGGGTTATTGTGTGAATGGGGACATGGTTGTGCTCGCGCCGTTTGTACCCTCTATTACGCTTGAGAATCTCCGACGTGAATGCTCAGCGGTGCTAAATTTTACGGATGACGTGTCGATAATCGCCGGTTGCTTGACTGGGCGTTATGACTGGGCAGTAACTGCCGCAGAAAAGATCCGGGGATGGCGGTTGGCAACGACGTTAGCTCATCGTGAACTGGTTGTCGTTAACAGCGATGATGATAACAGGCGACCAAGGTTCTATCTCGCAACAGAATTTGAGCAGTCACATGCGTCTTTTAGAGGATTTAATCGTGCGCAAGCGGCGGTTATTGAAGCAGCCATATTACTTACTCGTCTAGATTGGATAGCTGTAGAAAAAGTGTGCCAAGAAATAGAGTACTTAAATATTGCGATCGGTAAAACTGCAGGTCCCACGGAACGCACCGCATGGGGTTGGATTGTACAAGCAATTCAGGGACATCCTCGACACGACATATCTTCGGTATTAAGTAAGTGACAGGATTTTTAGCTAGTGTACGAAATCTAAGTGAAGCGATGCTCGCCTATCGCATAGGAGTAGACTGGATCGATTTAAAAGAGCCGTCGGCGGGTGCGCTTGGGGCGGTTGACCAGCAGACAGTTGCTTCAGTGGTGGAGTGGTTGCATAGCCAGAGCCCTGAGGTGTCGTTGAGTGCGACGATCGGTGATTGTTGGGAATATCCATTGTTGATGCCAACTCGAGTAAAAAGCCTCCACGAAGCCGGGGTCGAATATGTGAAAATCGGAGCCTTCGCGCATTCTCTTTCGATAGATTTCGTGCAGGCGATTAATCACTGCTGCTCTATTGGGCCTAGAATCATCTTGGTATGCTTTGCTGAATCCCCACCGACCATAGATGATATAAGAACCTTGGCTACAACCGCGGTTAGCGGCGTGATGCTCGATACCGCACGGAAGGCAGGGCCGAGTTTAATGGGATTAATGTCAATCAAAGACCTCGCCGGATTTGTCACCGAGGTTCACCGACACGACTTAATCTGTGGTTTGGCAGGTAGCCTCGTAATTGATGATGTCTGCTGTTTGTCTAGACTTGGAGCTGACTACTTAGGCTTTCGTGGTGCATTGTGTAGGAATGCTCTTCGAGAATCGGGGTTTTCTGAATTTGCGGCCGCAAGGGTAAGAGACGCAATTGACCGTGCAGATAAATCCAACGAAGTATCGAACCTACTCGATCTGGAAACTAATGAGGAACGATAAAATGGGCTGGAGACAGAAAGCAAATGATGAAGTTTACGTAGATGATGAAATCCACGAAAGACTTAGCGCGGATTTGCCAAAATGGACATACAAAGATGGCTGGATCAGGCGAAAGTATAAAACCTCGGGATGGAAATCAACGTTGATGGTGGTAAATACAGTCGGTCATCTAGCAGAAGCCGCATGGCACCATCCGGATTTGACGATTTCATATGCGTTCGTGAACGTCAAAATCATGAACCATGCTGCCAAAGGGATTACTGATAAAGATTTCGAATTAGCGGCGAAGATCGAAGAGGTGTTAATGTGGGAGCCCGGCGGAAATTTGAATAGTTCACTTGATGGCACACCTGACGATCAGCGTTTTAAGTATATTAAGTACGACTGAATATTGGGTTTGAGCGTTGCCGCCTTTTTATCTTTACAAGTTATCGGTGCGCTTCCAATTACCCGACTTTCCGCCTGATTTTTCGATCAACTGAATTTGTGACATGATCATCCC
>DPMX01000170.1:1563-4703 GCA_003540955.1 Gammaproteobacteria bacterium | reverse complement strand
GATACACCAGGACACGCAGATTTCGGTGGCGAGGTAGAGCGAATTCTGTCAATGGTCGATTCGGTACTACTACTAGTCGACTCAGTCGACGGCCCCATGCCACAAACACGATTCGTAACACAGAAGGCCTTCGCGCGCGGCCTCCGCCCAATAGTCGCTATCAACAAGATCGACCGCGATGGTGCGCGGCCAGACTGGGTCTTAAATCAAACCTTCGAATTATTCGATAGCCTCGGAGCTACGGACGAACAACTAGATTTTCCTGTTATCTATACGTCGGCGACCTTGGGCTATGCGAGGTTGAAGTCCGATGGAGAAGAGGCCGATATGAACGCCCTGTTCGAAATGATATTGGACTCTGTGGCACCGCCTGATGTGACAGACAATGGTCCCTTTCAAATGCAGATCAGTTCGATCGATTATTCAAGTTACGTTGGCGCAATTGGCATAGGTCGTGTTCAGCGTGGCACCGTTCGACAAGGACAGGTAGTCACCCTCATCTCTAGTACAGGGGAACAACGGAAAGCTAAGATTCTCGAAGTACTCGGGTTCAACGGCCTGACCAGAGAGCAACGCATGGAGGCCGGTGCTGGTGATATCATAGCGATCACCGGTATCGACAAGGTTCGCATTTCTGACACTTTATGCGACCCCGACACGTTGGAAGCCCTACCCCCACTCATTGTCGATGAACCAACCGTTAGTGTGTCTTTCGAAGTTTCTGATTCCCCACTGGTAGGCCGCGACGGGCAATTTGTAACTAGTCGCCAAATCAAGGCCCGTCTGGAGCAAGAGTTAATACACAATGTTGCCCTAAAAGTCGAGGCGACCGACGATCCGAAACGTAACATCGTATCGGGTCGCGGCGAGTTGCACCTTGCTATTCTAATGGAAAACATGCGCCGTGAGGGTTATGAGTTCTCCGTCGGCCGCCCGCAAGTTATCATAAAACTAATAGATGGAATCGAACACGAACCTTACGAACAATTAAGCGTAGATGTGCCTGTTAAACACCAAGGCACCGTGATGCAGCTTCTTGGTGAACGTAAAGGCGAATTACGTCAAATGCAATCGGATGGGAAAGATCGGGTACGGCTTGATTACACAATCCCAGCTCGAGGTTTGATCGGGTTTCGTACCGAGTTTCTTACTTCAACATCGGGCTCCGGACTCATGTATCACACGTTTCAATGTTTCGCCGAACGCAAGTTCGGTGTTATAGGAGCCCGGAATAACGGGGTTTTGATTTCCAATGGCGCGGGCAAAGCACTGGCTTATGCCCTTTTCAATCTTCAAAACCGGGGTCGATTGTTAATCGGCCATGCTGATGAGGTGTACGAAGGGATGATAATTGGGATCCACTCCCGCGACAATGACTTAGTCGTCAATCCACTCAAAGCGAAGCAACTGAGCAACATCCGCGCAGCCGGGAATGACGAAAACTTATTACTTACCCCCCCACTGGACTTCGATTTAGAGCAAGCGTTGGAATTCATAGCCGATGATGAGTTGGTCGAAATAACACCCACCGCTATCCGCATGCGCAAGCGTTTTTTAAAGGAGCCGGACCGCCGTCGTGACCAGCGTCTAAAGGGCGCCTCGACATCCCAAATCTGATGATCGGCCTCCTACAACGAATCACAAAGGCCCACGTAGAAATTAAAGGCGAGATAGTTGCCGCTGTCGGTGCTGGCCTACTGGTGCTGGTTGGGGTGCAACGTGGTGATACGGAATTGCACGCCGATAGGCTGCTGGAACGTCTACTAAACTTTCGCGTCTTTCCAGACGAACAAGGGAAAATGAACCGGGACCTGCGCGATATGGGAGGCAGTATGCTCTTAGTACCGCAGTTCACCTTGGCTGCCGACACGAGAAACGGGACGCGGCCTAGTTTTAAGCCAGCTGCTCCACTGGAGGAAAGTAGATCCTTATTTAACTACCTGCTAGAACAAGCTCGCGCCGCGCATGACGCAGTAGATGCCGGACAGTTCGCAACCAATATGCTGGTGTCACTAACCAATGACGGACCGGCAACCTTCTGGATCGAAATCCCTAACGACTCGGCCGGCTGAGCCAGTTTTTTCAATAAACGAATCAATTTTTGCGACTACACACGCCGCAGAAAACCCTATCGTGATATTGTAGTAATTAGCGCCGTGTGCGACGAAGAAACCCCGTACACAACAAAATCTGGGCTGCCTTTGCCTAGTCAACGAGTAGTAAAATAGTCCCCCAGAGAGATTTAGATCTCCACTCTACAAACCAAACCGGATAGCAATGGCGGAAAAAAAACGACTATTGATCGTGTACTACAGCCGCTCGGGAGAAACCGAGAAGATGGCGGAGGCAGTGATCCGTGGTGCCCGCGATGACGCTATCGGCAGAATCGATGTAATTGTCAAATCAGCGCTAGAAGCGAGCCCGGGGGACGTCATGCGCGCTAGCGGCATTCTCTTGGGGACACCTGAGAATTTTGGCTATATGTCAGGCGCGATGAAGCTATTCTTTGAAACGATCTATTACCCCTGTCAGGAACACACCAAAGGATTACCGTACGGCTTATTTATTCGCGCAGGAAATGACGGGCAAGGCGCCCTCAGCAGCATGTCTCGTATCATCACCGGATTGTCCTGGCGAGAAGTCGCGGCACCCGTCATAATTTCTGGGAAATTCCATGAAGACCGTCTCGGTGCATGCTCCGACTTAGGGATGGTACTCGCCGCGGGGCTCGATGCCGGAATTTACTAAATCGGCGCATCCGTCTTCGATTTATATTTCGCGTACAATGGCGCCCCTATAGAACGCTCCTCTCGGAAGGAATATGACGATTTCAGAAAACCCCGTACCAGTGACGGACGTATCCGCAGCAAAGCTTTCGCAAGATATTCGTAAATCCGGACTCCATCCTAATTTTTGGTATCCCGTTGCGCGATCCAAGGATCTCAAGCGAGGTAGAGCACTCGGAGTACACTTTGCAGGAGACCCAATAGTCTTAGTCCGACCTAACACTGCCTCGGTGTTCGCTCTCGAAGACCGCTGTGCGCACCGGCAAATACCGTTGCGAGTCGGCCAAGTTAACGGCAACATAATTAAATGCGGCTATCACGGCTGGACTTATGATAGGACGGGCAAGTGCCTGA
>DPMX01000170.1:0-1265 GCA_003540955.1 Gammaproteobacteria bacterium | reverse complement strand
TGATAGGACGGGCAAGTGCCTGAGTGTGCCGTATCTAGATATGTGTGCCATGAAACCAAATCAGGTACGCAGCTACCCATGCCGTGAAGCTTATGGTCTTGTCTTCGTCTTTCCGGGTGATCCCGATAAAGCCGATATGGTTACATTTCCTGACCTACCAGGCGCCAGCGATCCGCATTATAAAACCCGCTACCTCGATCGAAGAGTCAATTGTCACTGGTCGTTCATGCATGAAAACTTAATGGATATGAATCACCAATTTTTACACCGGCGATTAATGGGAGGAATTAAAACAATATTTTTGGGCGCACGAAAAGGCGAAAACTGGATAGAGGCCGATTACACCTTTAAGCGATCGAGTGGTTCGCAACCCCTCGGTGAAAAGTTTATGCTCGGTAAACGTCCCGACGCTACACCTGAAGATCGCGATCTAATGACCATCCGTACCGAGTACCCCTATCAGACACTGCGCTTTTGGACCGCCGGCAGTGAAAACCCCGCCCTCGATCTGTGGAACGTGTATATTCCGCTTGATAAGGCTCAAAAAAGTAACCACACCTACGGGCTAATGATGATAAGACGACCCTCTATTCCAGGGTTAATCAATGTTTTATGGCCGTTTATCGTTTGGTTCACTAACGGTATCTTCGCCGAAGATCGGCGGATCTGCGAACTAGAGCAAGCTGCCTATGATCGCCAGGGGGCAGATCAAAACCACGAGATTTTTCCGGCTATACGCGATCTACGCAAGGTCATCGTTAATAACGGACACCCTATCGAACTATAGTTTAAATGACTTAAAACCCTATGCCCGAACCCAGATCAGAGTGTTAATGACCTTGGTACCGTCGGCTATCCGGATCGGCGGCGTCCTCAATACCAGTCGTTCCTCAACAAACTCAAAATAACGAAGCTGGTCGCCGCCAACCCAACCTGCCGCAAGTGAACCTTGCACATGGTGGATAACCGTTTTTTGTGGGACGTTTAACGTGAACTGTCCGAAATAGCTTGTATAGCCAAGATAAGCGGCTTTGAATTCTTCGAGCGGCACCTTATCCAAATTGCGTCCACTAAATCTAGCACGATCTGGGCTCATCAGCTGCGCCGACATATAACCCTTCTCGTCGTATATAATTAGGCCTTGGGTACCCTCACCAAGAGGAAAGGGTAAACGCTTAGCATCGCTTTCCGCATAGGCATCTGCTAGCCGCCAAGTTCCCGCGAATGAGTGGATAGTGATTTGTTGTTCCATCGGATACCAACCT
>DPMX01000068.1 GCA_003540955.1 Gammaproteobacteria bacterium | reverse complement strand
GAGAAGGCGAAACCCTGGTATAAATATAGAAAACATTTCCTTACACAAGAGCGAATCAATGCAGGTGTTGAGTTTTGGGGTTTGAACGCCAAGACATTAATAAAAGCCTCCGAAATCTATGGCGTTCCGGCTGAAATTATAGTCGCTATAATCGGCGTTGAGACAGCCTATGGCCGGATTGTTGGTAGCGACCGTGTCGTGGATGCGTTGGCTACATTAGCTTTTCACTACCCGAATAAAAACGCAAAAAGAATGGCTTATTTTCGTGCCCAATTAAAACACCTATTTTTACTGGGCCGCGAACAAAGCCTCGACGTCTCGAGTTTGTCGGGGTCATATGCCGGTGCTATGGGTATCCCTCAGTTTATGCCTGAAAGCTATAGAAAGTTTGCAGTCGATTTTAATCAAGATGGTGTGAGTAATATCTGGCAGGATCGAGTTGACTCGATTGGTAGCGTCGCTAACTATCTTAAATCGCATGGTTGGGAACGAGGTGAATCAATTGTAGTCGCAGCAGTTGTGAACGACTTGGACGTCAGAGGTCTACTGTCAGATAGCCTCAAACCATATCGGCCTATCAGCGAATATACTAGCTCTGGTATAGGGGTCGAAGGAAAAGTCGATGATGTGCTTGCAGCACTATTCACATTGGAGGGTGAAGTCAATCCTGAATATTGGTTCGCGCTTAATAATTTTTACGTAATTATGCGGTACAATCCGCGCACAAAGTATGCTATGGCGGTGGTGAAGCTTGCTGAGGCTATACGCGATGCTCGATTAGAATCTTTATCTTAGCAAAATGGCAGATTGTTATTTTGTAAGAACTTTTTTCCTTACCCTTTGTATTTTTCTTACGATTAGTTGCGGTGGTATGTTGCAAAGTGACGGCCCAGGCGAAGTCTCTTCGATCGGGAACATTGGCGATGCTGAACCAAGGCACCTATTGCGAAGCAGGTATGGAAATCCAGAGTCATACGAGGTATTGGGGAGACGCTACTATACGCTGAAGACAAGTCAGGGTTTCAAAGAACGCGGAATTGCATCCTGGTATGGCAAGAAATTCCACGGGCGGAAGACATCAAGTGGCGAAACATACGATATGTATCAGATGACAGCGGCTCATAAGCGCTTGCCACTGCCGACTTATGTACAGGTGACGAACCTCGAAAATGGCAGTACTGCTATACTCAAAGTCAACGATCGCGGGCCGTTTCACGAAAATCGAGTGATCGATTTATCGTATGCGGCTGCGTTTAAGCTTGGGATCGTAAGACAAGGTACAGCGTTTGTAGAAATAACTGCGATAAATGAAGATCCGTCTGTATTCGAAGCAAGCGTAGGATCGAAATTAGCTGAAGAGATAGACCTTGTGGATCTATATATCCAAGTAGGTGCCTTCAACGATCGTATCAATGCGCAGAGAATGTCGCAGCGGGTGGCGCAATACGTGTCGACAGATGTCCGGATCTACGAATCTAAAAAAGGTAATAAAGCAATCCATCGTGTCCAGATCGGGCCTCTCGCTTCTACAGAGGTAGCCGACCAATTAATTGATATATTATTTGGCTTAGGCATCGATGAACACTACTTTGTCGTCAATTGACTGGGTCCATATAACGTGTAATTCAAAACATGATTCTGATATTTTAGATGTGATAAATCCCCGCAAAATAGTTTTAAAACTGCCGTTCTTGATCGGTGTGATTGGAACCTTAATTGGATCGGGTGCGCTGGGGGCTGATTTGTTACCCGGTGTACCGGCAGCGCCGAAACTAGACATACCTTCCTTCATTTTGATTGACTTTAACTCAGGCGCTGTGCTGACAGAACATAATCCACATAAACGCGTTGAGCCTGCTAGTTTGGTAAAAATTATGACGTCTTACGTTGCCGCTGATGCGTTGGCGTCCGGCGCGATCGACCTTAATGACACAACGCTCGTTAGCGAAAAGGCCTGGCGTATGGGTGGTTCGCGTATGTTTATCGAAGTAAATAAACGGGTTTCTGTCGATGAGCTTTTACAAGGTGTCATTATTCAATCAGGTAACGACGCTAGCGTTGCACTCGCGGAGTACATATCAGGTACAGAAGAAGTCTTTGCTGCAATTATGAATCAACAAGCGAAGCGTTTGCAGATGGAAAATTCAAGCTTTTCTAACAGTACTGGTTTGCCTGACCCCGATACATATTCGACGGCACATGATTTGGCTCTACTATCATCAGCATTCATTCGAGATTTCCCCGACATTTATAAAAGGTTTTCAGAGCCTGAGTACACCTATAATGGAATTCGCCAATACAATCGGAATCGTTTACTGAAGCGTGACTCCTCGGTAGACGGCGTAAAAACTGGATATACGAAGGCGGCTAAGTATTGCTTAGTTGCGTCTGCTTTGCGCGGTGATATGCGTTTAGTAGCAGCGGTAATGGGTGGCACTTCTGATCGGGAACGCACTGAAGCAAGTCAGACGTTGATAAATTACGGGTTTAGGTTCTTCGAATCCCGAAAGGTGTACGGTGTTGGAGAAGAGATTGCCACTGCAAAAGTCTGGAAAGGGGAAGCTCCAGAGATATCGCTTGGGGTTGCTTCGGACCTATATGTCTCTATGCCGCGAGGAAAACATAACGAAATTGAAGCCGAGATTGAGATTCCAAAGACTATAGAAGCGCCCGTCGCGTCCGGACAGGCTATAGGTGTGTTGCACTTTAAACTCGAAGAGCGAGTTATTGCCTCGGCGAAACTTGTTGCTAACCGGGCGGTTGGGGAAGGGTCAATATTCACTCGCGCACTTGACGATGTTCTGATGCGTTTGAAGTGATTTACTATATAGCTTTGACCTATGGTTGACTCAGTCTGTTATCTGAACGGTCATTTTGTACCACTTTCTGAGGCGAAGATTTCGGTATTAGATCGGGGGTTCATTTTTGGGGACGCAGTATACGAAGTGATCCCCGTATTTGATGGAAGTGTGTTTCGATTGCCGGAGCATCTTAAGCGGCTCCGCACTAGCCTGGCGGCAGCTGCGATTCCTGATCCCTTGTCAATGCACAGCTGGACGACGATTGTTGGAGAGTTAATTGGGTTACACCGAGGACACGATCAGATGATTTATGTTCAGGTGTCCCGTGGCGTCGCAGCTAGAGACCACATGCCGCGCCCCGATGTTAAGCCGACAGTCTTTTTGATGTCATCCCCACTCACTTGGCTTCGTCACAGCGATCCTATTACGGTTGTAACTACAGAGGATTTTCGTTGGGGGCGGTGCGATATTAAGACAACCTCACTACTTGCTAGCGTGATGTCTCGGATGCATGCTGCACGCCTTGGATCGCAGGAAACAATCTTTATTCGATCCGGTTTAGTGACGGAAGCGGCCGCGTCCAATGTCTTTATTGCTAAGTCTGGTGTAGTTAAAACCCCGCCGCTGTCGCATCAAATTTTAGCGGGAGTTACACGCAACTTACTCGTCGAGTTGCTTGATGGCACGGATCCTTCAGTGCGGGAGGAGCCAATTTCCCAGATCGAACTGACATCGGCAGACGAGGTTTGGTTGACGAGTTCAAGTCGGGAGCTTGTTCCCGTTATCAGAATTGACGGTAAACCCGTAGGAGATGGTTTAGCCGGCCCGCTGTTCCAGCGTGTAAAATCGATCTATGAGTTCTATAAAAATAGCCGTGGCGGGGAAACCGAGTAGCTACGAGTTTTAGTTTCGAATTCCGACTCCTCGTCGGAGCAGAAACAAGCTAAAGTAGAATAAGCCACTTGTGAAAATTATAATTACAAAAAATGCCGTGCCGAGCCCAATATCACTCACCCCTAGAATTCCAAAACGAAAAGCGTTAACCATATACAGTATTGGATTTGCCAATGACACGGCCCGCCAAAAGTCTGGTAACAGATCGATTGAATAGAAAACGCCGCCGAGATAGGTTAGCGGGGTCAGAACAAATGTTGGCACTATTGAGATATCATCGAATTTTTTCGCGTAGATCGCGTTGATTAGCCCTCCGACTGAAAACAATGTTGCCGTCAGCACAACCACCGCTAGTGTAATTGTGTACGAGTAAATTTGGATCTCCGTAAATAGTAAAGCAACAATCAAAACAATAAACGCGACGATTACACCACGGGCGACACCGCCCGCAACGTAACCAGCTACAATTAAAATATTCGGGGTCGGGGAGACCAAGATCTCTTCAATATGGCGCTGGAATTTAGCCCCAAAAAACGATGAGACAACGTTCGAATACGAATTTGTAATAACGGCCATCATAATGATGCCCGGTGCGATATATTGAATATAACTAAAGCCACCCATTTGACCTATCCGGGGCCCAATAAGATTTCCAAATATCACAAAATAAAGGGCCATCGTAATTGCTGATGGTAGAATCGTCTGCATCCATATCCGCAAGAATCGTGCTAGCTCTTTAAGGAATATTGTTTGAAACGCAACGCTATTACACCGCCAGCGATCTCTTGTGTTTGTTTGGGTAGGCGTGGTGCTATTCATTTTCTTGAGTCAAATTGACAAAAAGCTCCTCGAGACGATTTGATTTTCCTCTCATGCTGGTTACCTGAATACGTCTTTCCGATAAAAACGCGAATACATCGTTGATGGTTTGATCCATGTAAACTGTTACTTCTATAGTTGTGTCGTCTTTTAGGTGAAAGTCGAACTCGCTTCCGAGCGGCACTGCAGTAATAGGTTTCGAAAGATCTAAGATAAATATCTCAGCATGTAACTTTGCTAACAAAGTTTTCATAGAAGAGTGTTCTATGATTTCACCTTTATTGATTATTGCGATGTTTCTACAAAGCCGCTCTGCTTCCTCGAGGTAGTGTGTAGTTAGAATAATCGTTGTTCCGGCCACATTTAGATTGTGTAAAAACTCCCACATCGATCGCCGAAGTTCAATATCTACCCCAGCCGTTGGTTCATCAAGGATTAGTAATTTTGGTTCGTGTACTAGTGCCCGTGCAATCATCAATCTACGTTTCATCCCTCCGGATAAATCCCGCGAACGCTGATTTCTCTTATCCCAAAGACCTAGCTGACGCAGAAATATTTCAGTATTCTTACGAGCCAATCTGCGGGGAATCCCATAGTAGCCGGCTTGATTTAATACAATTTCCGATACCGACTCGAACTGGGAAAAGTTTAGCTCTTGTGGCACTAAGCCGATGAGCGACTTTGCACGATCAAAGTCCTGGTCTGTATCGATTCCAAAAACCTTGATAAGCCCATTGGTTTTGTTAATTAGTGACGCAATTATTCCAATTGCAGTTGATTTCCCGGCCCCATTTGGACCGAGTAGTGCGAAGAATTCACCCTGCTCAACATTAAGGTTAATATCTGCGAGCGCGCAGGCTCCACTCGCATAGGTTTTTGTGAGGTTGCGAATTTCTAGAGCATACATGTTATTAACTAAGAGCGCGCTCGCGGTCTTTCCACCTGACAAAATGGTGGTTGTATATATGTTTACAGGATTGCGGTCGGCGCCCGAATATCAATTTGCCAATCGAAGGATTAGGGAGCCGTGGTCACGATTTTACTCTTTATGTCCAATGCTGACAGCTTTTAAAGCAGGTGCTTATTCTATATCGTAATTGATTATGAGTGATCAGAAGCTGATTGTCATGAGGCATGCTAAATCCGACTGGTCAACTGCACTTGGGAGGGACATTGAGCGTCGATTAAATCCGAGAGGTAGGATGGACGCTCTGAGGATGGGACGGTATTTGCGAGAACTGGAGATTTCGCCGAGTTGCATTAAATCCTCGCCGGCTAGACGCGCGGCTGAAACCGCCGAACTTGTATCCGGAGCGCTAGGTGGTTTACCGATAATCTATGAACCGAGTCTCTATCTCGCGACTCTGAAAGAACTGATAGAGGTTGCTAGGTTGCCTCCTAGTAGTTGCTGGATATTGATCGGTCATAATCCGGGACTTGAACGATTCCTAGAGTTTCTCGACCCAGGTTTACGAAGTTGTATCGAGTTCGCCAAGTTGATGCCGACCGCTGCGATTTACGCGTTCGACGTCGACTTGAGCGAGGGTAAGTTCCAGCAGGGATGTGGGACTTTGTCACAACATCACCGGCCCAAACTGCTCGACCGATCACGATAGATCGGTCAAGTGACCGGAGCGGCGCTAGTGAATAGCGGTGGTAAAATACGTTGCGTTGGTGATTTTTCCGGGCAGCACGGCGGGCGAGATGTTCTAAGGACGAATTTTTTATCAATCGGATTGTTATGCCTTTGCTATGAAACGCTAGACTCGTGAAATTTTTGTTCGCAGCCCTCCGGCTACGAAGAACAAATCATCAATTTTCTTAATTGTAACGGCATTTGGCGTTAAACTTAAGCAAGAATTGGTGATTACAAGGAGTAGTGATATTGCACAACCAACCTGTCGGCCAGAAAGGATTTGATTTTCCATGTAATTTTCCTATAAAGGTGATGGGTCTAGCAAAAGACGATTTTGATGCATTGGTGGTAGAGATAGTGACACGACATATAGGAAATATCTGCGAGGGCTCAGTCGTCGTCCGACCGAGTCGGAATAGCAAGTATGTCTCTGTAACAATCACTTTTTTAGCTCAAAGCCAAGCGCAACTGGATGCTCTATATACTGAACTTAGCGCCCATGAGAGGGTTTTGATGGCGCTATGAATATACATGTTCGGCATTACGACCTGGTGGACTACGAGTGGGCTTTATCCCAGATGCAGAAATTTGTTGCCCACCGTGAACAAGAAACCCTTGATGAGATTTGGTTTCTTCAGCATGATCCGGTGTTTACACAGGGCCAAGGTGGTTGCGCTGGACACCTCCACAGGCCAGGTAGCATCCCAGTAGTACAAAGTGATCGGGGTGGACAGGTCACATACCACGGTCCTGGTCAGTTAATAGCCTATACTTTAATTGACATAAAACGCCTCGGAATTGGTCCACGCGAACTAGTACGTCGTATCGAGCAGAGTGTAATAGGCTTGCTGGAAAGTTTTGGTTTAGTCGCAAATCGTCGCCAGGGGGCCCCAGGCGTTTATATCCGTGACGCAAAAATCGCGGCATTGGGTCTACGTATTCGGCGGGGTCAGTCTTACCATGGGTTGTCCTTGAATGTTGATCTCGACCTTGAACCATTCACTCGTATCGATCCATGCGGCTACAAGGGGCTTCGAGTCACTCAAATGAAAGATTTTGGCATCGAGATCGGTTGTAAGCGTGCAGCTGATTGTTTGCTACCGATCCTTATTAATTCCTTATATGGCTTGAATCACACCGTAGAGGTAAAAGTAAAAGCTCCCGAACAGAGAGAAACAGTTCC
Organism: Gammaproteobacteria bacterium; assembly: GCA_003540955.1. GTDB lineage: Bacteria > Pseudomonadota > Gammaproteobacteria > UBA11873. The sequence continues at coordinate 1,326 of DPMX01000068.1, read as the reverse complement.
TTGCGAGAGGGGCGAGCAAGATATTCCCGCAGCGATACCTGTAATTTCGAAAGACGCGAAGAAACGCCATGACAGGGTCTAAAAAAGTGGGGCGAGCCGAACGCGGGGCTGCTAAGGTGGCCCGTATCCCGATCAAAGTGGAACCGACGAGGGGTCCGATTGCACGTAAACCACCGTGGCTCCGGGTGAAGGCTCCAACCGGCGGCCGAGTACGCGAATTAAAAGCTTTACTTCGTGAGCAGAGATTGCACACTGTCTGTGAGGAAGCGTCGTGTCCTAATCTAGGGGAATGTTTTACCCATGGGACCGCGACATTTATGATTATGGGGGACCTATGCACTCGACGATGTCCTTTCTGTGATGTAGCACACGGGCGTCCAGAGCCATTGGACGCGAATGAACCACGGCACCTTGCCGAAGCCGTGCGAGCGATGAGTTTGAAATACGTAGTAATAACGTCTGTTGACCGTGATGATCTTCGCGACGGTGGGGCACGTCATTTCGCTCAATGCATCGAGCTTACGCGCGAATACGTGCCTTCGATTAATATTGAGATTCTGGTGCCAGACTTTCGTGGTCGACTAACAAAGGCCCTTCTTGAGCTGTCAGTGTCGCCGCCAGATATTTTTAATCATAATATAGAAACGGTTCCTCGCCTTTATAGAAGTGTAAGACCTGGTTCGAGATATTTTGCTTCAGTTAATTTATTAAAATCTGTAAAAGAAATTAATAGAAAGATATTTACCAAATCAGGAATAATGCTTGGACTAGGTGAAACAAGAGATGAAGTTTTGCAAGTAATGGATGATTTATTAAGTGCAAATGTAGATTTTTTAACGATCGGACAATACTTACAACCTACGGTCAAACATTATCCGTTAAATCGATATGTCCATCCTGATGAATTTGCTGAACTTAAATCAATTGCTCTATCAAAGGGTTTTTTAATTGTTGNNTAATCATAATATAGAAACGGTTCCGAGTTTGTACGAAAAGGTACGACCAGGCTCTGATTACCAATGGTCACTTGATTTACTTCAGCGCTTCGGGGAAGTGCAACCGGAAGTTCCAACAAAATCGGGGTTGATGCTCGGTCTTGGCGAAGAAATCGAGGAAGTTAAACAGGTATTGTCAGACTTGCGGACTCATTCTTGCGACATGCTCACCTTGGGTCAGTATCTGCAACCTAGCAGAGCGCATCTTCCGGTCGAACGATTTGTTACTCCCGAAGAATTTAGTGAATTGGGAGAGTTTGCTCGTCGATTAGGCTTTTCTAATGTTGCAAGCGGGCCGTTGGTCCGATCGTCATACCATGCCGACCAACAA
>DPMX01000072.1 GCA_003540955.1 Gammaproteobacteria bacterium | reverse complement strand
ATCTGCATTGCTGAAAATAATCCCCGTCGGGGCTCTTATCGCTATAGTCCTTGGAGGTATATACGGCGGTATTTTTACGCCGACAGAAGCAGGCGCAATCGGCACGCTTGCGGCGACAGTGATTGCCTGCGTCATGCGACGCACCACCATCAGGGAACTTGCCAACCTCGCAGTTGAAGCAGCGGCAGGGTCGACATCAATATTGTTTCTCGTTATTGCTGCCAGTGCGTTCGCGATAATGCTGACTCTGTCTGGAATTCCTGCTTATTTAAGCGCACAAATTGGGGGCACCGATTTTAGTCTAATCGGTTATACCGTCGGCTATCTCCTAGTGCTAATCATGTTGGGCATGGTATTAGATTCAACTTCAATTCTCCTAATCATGGTGCCGCTTGCCGTACCAACGGTCCAAGCACTCGGTGGTGACCTCATTTGGTTCGGTATCGTTAGTGTTATCGGCGTCGAGATAGGTCTACTTACCCCACCACTTGGCCTAAGTGTCTACGCTATCAAGGCATCGATCGGCGACGACAAAATCTCGCTTAATGACATTTTTGTTGGCGCACTACCATTTATCTTTATTATGCTTATGGTGGCTATAACTTTGATCTTGTATCCACAACTAACATTACTATTTTAGGCATTGGTAAAAAGCAACCATGAACAGTGAGTACAATCGATGAGCTGGTGGGGAAAAATTATTGGTGGCACCTTCGGATTCATGCTAGGAGGCCCGCTTGGGGCCATGCTCGGTGCCTCGGTTGGACATAACTTCGATCGGGGTTTACAAAGCGGTCCCTTTGGCTCTGCCCACGGATCTGGACCGAATCAAGAACGTATTCAAAGTGCATTTTTCACTGCTGTATTTTCCGTCATGGGTCATGTCGCAAAGGCCGACGGTAGAGTCAGCGCTGACGAGATCGCCATGGCACGATCAGTCATGCAGCAAATGTCGCTGGATCACAATCAGATTCGTGTCGCTATGGACTTATTTAACCAAGGCAAACACGGAGACTTTGAACTCGACCCCGTAATCGAACAATTCAAGAGAGAATGCCATCGTCGGCGCACTCTTATGCAAGTATTCTTAGAAATCTTACTGCATGCCGCCTATGCCGACGGTGTATTACACAACCGTGAGGAGGCATTACTAAAGGATATTTGTGCCAAGCTTGGATTCTCTAATGAACACTTCCAACAGCTCGAAGCGATGGTGCGCTCGCAGCGTTTTTTCACTGGGGATAGTCAAGCAGGCCGCCCCCCAACCGCGGAATTGTTAGCCGATGCCTACACGCTACTTGGGGTTCAACCTGCCGATGACAACGCAGAAATAAAAAAGGCCTATCGACGCATGATGAGTCAACATCACCCCGATAAGTTGATGTCTAAAGGCCTGCCCGAAGAAATGGTTAAACTCGCAACTGAGAAGACTCAAGAAATAAAGGCGGCCTATGATTTAATCAAAAATAACCGTTCAATTTGAAAGCTTCCAACGACCTTATATCTGTCTGTGTCAAAATGGCCGAATATTCTCAGGTTGAACTAAGCAGTCAATCGCGCCTGCGATACTTTGGGTCCGTCGGAAAGCATCTTCGTCGATATCTGGATCATTCGGCTATCACGCACGTCGTCCCTAGTCGACAGCATCGTGCGCGGCAAAAAATCGAGCTCGTGAGTTTTGTCAACGAATCCTTACTAAATTTAATTCCATAAGCAACCTCCCTACGTGCTGCTGGGAGTTGGTATAAGTAAAAGGGAGATAATCTATGGGAAATCTCTTTTCCATTGACGGTAAAACTGCCTTGGTCACCGGGGGATCGCGGGGCATAGGCCGGATGATCGCACGAGCTTATGTTGAGCACGGTGCCAAGGTTTACATCTCTTCGCGCAAGGCGGAAATATGTCAAGCAGTGGCCGAAGAGTTTTCAGAAAACGGAGAATGTATCGCGCTACCTGCTGATTTATCGAACACAGATGAGGTCGAACGACTCGCGAATGAAATGGGTGAGCGTGAAAGCCAACTTGACATTCTAATCAACAATGCTGGGGCAACTTGGGGCGCCAGTCTCGATGAATTTCCTGAAAAAGGCTGGGACAAAGTCATGGAACTGAATGTGAAGTCCGTCTTCTTTCTCACCCAGAAACTGCTGCCCTTACTCGATGCAGCAGCGACCAGAGCAGATCCAGCGCGAGTGATTAATATTGGATCGGTCGATGGGCTTCATTTATCTAAGTTTGAAAATTTTTCCTACAGCCCGTCAAAAGCCGCCGTTCACCATCTTACGCGGATGACGGCAATTCACCTTGCAGCACGCAACATCACGGTGAATGCGATCGCACCCGGCCCGTTTGAAACGCAGATGATGGCCCCAATGATCGAGAAAATGGGTGATACTATCCGGGCAGCGGTGCCTTTGCAGCGTTTTGGAGAATCAGAAGACATTGCGGGTCTCGCAATTTTTCTCGCTGCGCGAGCTTCAGCGTATATTACCGGCTCCGTGATCCCTCTAGACGGCGGGATCATTGCTTCAAGTTAGCGCTAAATAGATCGGTCTTAAGAATGAATTCAACTACGTTTGCGACTACCCTTGAGATCGTCTCCGATATCGTCTGCCCGTGGTGCTACATCGGCAAACGGCGCCTCGACAGAGCACTAGAGTTGCTGGGATCCGATAACCCGATCACGGTACGCTGGAAACCATATGAATTGAATCCAAAAATGCCCCCTGGTGGTCTGGATCGAAAAAGCTACTACGCACGGAAATTTGGCTCCTCGGCATACGCGGAGGATCTCATCGCGAACATCACTGCCAACGCCCACGACGATGGCCTACCGATGGAATACGCTAACATTAAGCGGGTACCGAATACGCGCACCGCACATCGGCTGATCTGGTTGGCAGAACAATTCGACTGCCAAGACGCCATCGTCGACGCTCTATTCCAAGCCTACTTTGTTGAGGGTTCTAACATAGAAGATCGGATGGTGTTATTCAACATTGCAGTAAGCACAGGGATTTCAGACGAGGTCGTTAATAAATTTCTAGGCGGTGACGAAGCACTCGACATCATCGCAACTGAGGTAAAAGCAGCGCAAGATGCTGGCATTCAAGGGGTTCCCGCTTTCGTGCTAAACGGGCATTTTTTGTTTTCTGGCGCACAATCTCCTGAAACAATATCGTTGACAATCAAGCGAGCAATCGCAAAAGGGCTATAAGAGACCCAGCACAATACATTCAGACTAAAGCGGCCGCGCTATAGAATTCGTAACTCCAGATAACCCAAACCACGACCTGAATAGTGAACAACGTTGCTCGAACAAGTATCGCCAGCAACGACACGGACACTATATGGACAATGGATTGCAGAATCCTAGATCCAAGGACCACCATCGCAAGCCCGTCGGTAATCTCACTTTGACCATTCGCAATACCGTAGATCAATAAAGCACTCGGTATAACTAACCATTCAAGACTATTTGCTTGAGCCCGGGTAATACGTTGAGAAGTTCCGCCCAGATCGATGCCTTGCTGATCAAACACCAATTGGCCACCCAAAAAATATTTAGCGCGAGCGCCCAGCAATAGCAGGATCAATGTGATAGACCAAATGATCAGGCCAAATAGGCAGATGATACTTGCACTCATAATGAATACCTCCCGCGACAAGCCCAAGTGATCTTGCGCGTTTTGCAAAGGGGCACTCGGGGCCAGGCCTTCAGTTATTCCCTACCTCTCAGTTAAACTGGAACGCAGACATCTTGCTACCCATAACACGATGATTGAAAATAGCCTCGCCCCCACCACTGCCGCCGGCCCCAACTGCCACCATCAATAGCAATAAATAATCTGTATCAGAGTCCGCGCTACGGCTTATGGCTACCGTCACACGTTGGAGAAGCTTTTGTTGCCTTACAACCGCAAAAAAATACTTTCTTAGATTCCAACGCATCAAACTTTACCGGCGTAAACTCTGTCCCAGAATGTGAACCGTCACAAAATGGTTGCTTAGCACTTTTCCCGCACGCACACCAAAAATAAGACTTCCCGCCCTCCACGTCGATCGCGAAGGGCACATCTGCCGCTCTTACTGCTTCGCTCATTTTCTCCCCCCGTATGAGTAGTTTATTTATTTTCATCCGGATCGCCATACGGCGACAAATGCAACTTTAGCTACAAACTGCACACAATGCCACGCAAGTTACATTACTGCTGCATTTGATCACTGTCCGGCCTTAGATTCTGCGCGCTGCAGTTAGAATAACTATTGGTCTCTATCGGTGGGTGAATGTCGATAAATTAAAATGTCAGCATTCGTACTGAATTAATCCCCAGGAAGGTTGCAAATACCCGCTTTACCATCACCTGGCTATACCGATGGGCAATCGCAACGCCAAGGGGTGCTGTCAAAAGTGTCATCGACACAATTAACGTAAAACCCAGAAGATTCACGTAGCCAAAGGACCAGGGCGCGAGATCCGGTAACCCCCATCCTCCAAGCACAAACCGTATCGTCGCCGGTACGGCAGCTATTGATCCCATCAGCGCCGCTGCGGCAACGGCCTGTCGTACCGGTATGCTGAATAGCGTCATTAGTGGCACCCCAAGCCCGGCGACGCCAACTCCTAGCATGGCAGAGACCAAACCGACGATACCGCCACCCGCCGCTCGTGTCAGGCGACCCGACGGTACTTTACTGCCCCACTCACTAAGACCAAACGCCATATTTACTGCCAACAGCGCAGTCAACAACGCGAACGTAGTGATCAAAATGGACGTGTCAATCCGGTTCGCAACTTCGGCGCCCAGGAGGGCCCCTAAAATAATCCCGGGAACCCATGCCCTAACGTGCTGAAAATCGAGCGAACCGCGTCTATGGTGACTCAGGCTCGACCGCGTACCGGTGACGATGACGGTTGCGAGCGAGGTCGCGATAGCGCTACGGACGGCAGTGGTTTCGTCTGCACCGAGATATTGAATAAGTTCGAACAGCGCTGGGACCAGTACCAAACCTCCACCGATACCGAGCAACCCGCCAAGTACCCCGGCAACCGCGCCCGTTGCCAACACCGAAATACAAAAAGCCAAGAGTTCTAGGGTCAACTGGGTTCCTCTAGCGGCATTGCAAAACTCAATTCATGGCCATCAGGATCCGTAATGTGGAAATACCGCTCTCCCCAAATCGCATCACGCGGTGGTGCCTCCGGACAAAATCCCTTGGCGACAGCGCGTGCGTGGATCCCGTCGACATCTTCGACATAGAATATGGCACGCCCCCACCAAACCCACTCCCTACCGTCCGGCTGCTTTATAATGTTTAGGAACTGATCGCCAACATGAAACGAAGTGAAAGTCGACTCCCGATTACCGTATTTGATCCCAAATCCGAGCGCTGAATAGAAGTCCACCGCCCGGCTCATATCGTGGGTGGCGAGCGTTAAAGCACTGATACCCAATATTCTCGACATTGACTCTAGGCCTCTTGGACGAAATGCAGACTATAATGCATCCTTAAGAATAACTTATTTCATTAACCGAGGATCAGCACTACTCGACCCCCGTGTTAAATGTGACGGCATCCTAATCAACCGGACTACTGCTAACTTATTGGACAAACTATGTCAGACTCAAAAGCGCCACTAGCGGGCATTAAAGTAATCGATTGCTCACGCGTGTTAGCCGGCCCTTATTGCTGTGAACTACTATCTTTACTCGGCGCCGAGGTGATCAAAATCGAAAATCATGCGGGCGATGAAGGCCGTATGTGGCCACCTCATAAGGGCGACATGGGTAGCTCCTTTCTCGGCCTTAATGCAAACAAACGAAGCATCGCGGTCGATCTAAAAACACCGGAGGGTGTCGACATTGTAAAAAGCCTCGCCGCTAAAGCCGATGCCCTGGTTGAGAATTTCAAGACCGGGGACATGGAACGTTTCGGTCTCGGTTACGATGATCTCAAGACCTTAAATGAGCGCTTGGTTTATACTTCAGTCGCCGCTTTCGGCCGCGTAGGGCCGAAAGCCAAAGCACTTGGCTATGAAGCGTTATTACAAGCCTATAGCGGTGTCATGGGGATCACCGGTGAGCCGGGCGGCATGCCGGTGCGCTGCGGAGTTTCGTTTCTGGATATGGGAACGGGCGTAATGGCCGCATTAGCCACCGTCACAGCACTTTTCCGCCGTGAATTCACCGGCACAGGCGGTCGCTGCGTGACCTCGTTGTTAGGTACTTCGCTTGGTCTAATGAGCAATACTGTGGCGAACTTTTTGCAACATGGCTATATGCCAAAGCGTCTTGGTACGGCACATCCACAGGTCGTCCCCTATCAAGTTTATCCGACCAAAGATAGTTTCATTTTTATCGCAAGCGCAAACCAAAATCTGTTTGAGAGATTATGCCGTGCGATCGGTCGAGAAGAAATGATCGACGATCCAAGATTCGCGAGTAACGCGACCCGGGTAACCCACAGAGATCAATGCTTGAGGTTTATTTTCGATCGCTTAGCCGAAATGGAGACAGCGCCTCTAATGGAGGCGCTTGATGCTCATGGTGTTCCTTATTCACCTGTTAACACGCTCGAGTCCTTATGGGCCGATGGCCAAGTAGAAGCCATGGGAGTACTCGAACATGGAACCGATCCAGCCTACGGTAATTTCCAGATCATGGGCCTACCATTTAGCATAACAGATCACGATCGCGGCCTAACCCGAACCGCACCGCGTATCGGCGAACACTCGTGCGAAGTGCTAAGAGAACTCGGCTACGATCAGAGACGTATCGACCATCTGATCAAAAATAAAGTCATCATCGCAAGCTAGCGTGTATAAAATTTTTGTATTAACAACATCATTAGCTACCTCGGGCTTCATCCGCACCATGCCGATAAAAATCGAGATCCTTAAATCGATTTCCCGACTTTTTTAGAATGAAATTTTTATGGGTTATTCTGCGAACTACAATCAATTTAAATTTCCGGAACACAACGGCAATACCTTTGGCGGCAAACGTGTTTTGATAACCGGCTCAGGCAAAGACGGAGGCATAGGCCAAGCCTTGGCCTTAGCAACAGCGGCGAACGGTGCCGAAGCTGTCGGCGTACACTTCCACAGCAGCTATCGTGACGGCTTTGATCTCGTTGCCGCGATCCGTGATCAAGGTGTCAAGGCTTTCGCCATGCAGGCCGACGTGACCAACACGCGAGACTTGTGGGCATCGCGTAGCTACGTGATCGAGCAGATGGGCGGCAAGGGTCCGGACCTCATCGTGTGTAATTCAGGTCTCTCGGAACAAGGCTATCGCTTTGGTCGTGCGCTGCCGGAAATCAAAGATGAAAGCCGTGGCGAACGGCGTGCTCGGGTGCGTCGTGACTTCATCGACAACCTCAGTGAATCAAGTCTTGTATTGAATACAAAGATCGACGGATTCGTTGCCATGACCCACTTATGGGCCGGCGAGGCGGTGTATCACAAGCAGCCCTTGCAGTTAATTTACATCTCTTCAATGCAGGCGATCGAACCAGGCGTGTCAGTACCGGGTTATGTCGTGGCAAATTGGGCGGTACTCAAATTGCCCGAAGTGCTTAAGGTCAATCTCGGTCGAACGGCAGATATGGTCAACGCATCGTGTCTCATGTTGCCGTTTGTCCGCACCGGCATGACCGAGGCGTATGCCAATAACCCAAATGTTTTCGGCCGCTGGCAACCGCGTATGCTCGAACCTTACGAAGCAGCACACGGAGTAACGCAGCTACTTGGGCACAAGCCGGAAGATCTAGACCTCGGACACTATAAGCTTGCGGTCGCCGGTACGGCTGAAGATATCACGTTAAAGTGGACGCAAATTATGATCGACGTGAGCGAGCGAGCTCTATAACAGAATTAAAATATTTTCGACAGGAGACCACAATTGCGATTAAACAAAGCCCGTTTGGAGCCTCAGGAAGCCGATGTGTGGGACGACAAAGTTAAAGAAATTATGCGCCCATTCGTCGAACAAGGATCAGACTATAATATCTTCAAAACATTAACACATCATCCGGACCTCATGCGACGTTGGATGGTCTTCGCTAATCATATACTGTTTAAATCAACCTTGCCGCAACGCGAGCGCGAACTCGTCATCTTACGCATCGGATATCTATGCAACGCTGGATACGAATGGGGTCAACACGTCCAAATAGCGCGTCGTTCTGGCATGAGTGACGAGGAGATCTTGAGCACAAAATCCGGTCCCGAAACTTCCGGGATCACGGAGCGGGATAAATTACTCATGCAAGCAACCGATGAATTACATGCTGCGTGCCATATCAGCGACGAAACTTGGGCAGCATTATCAGAGCATCTAGATAAAAAGCAGTTGATGGATCTAGTGTTTACCATCGGTCAATATAATCTTGTGTCGATGGCGCTCAACACGTTTGGAGTCCAACCCGACGCAGGGCTACCCGATTGGGATCTCAAAAGTTCATAGGGGGTTAATGGCATTCCCCATCGCGACCAGCCTGCAGGCGTCAGGCGTGAGTTGCAAATGCGTCATTGAGACATAATCAGGTTCAAAACAAACTAATCGCTCGTCTTTTATAGCGCGGGTAACTATCGCGTTGATAAGCATAAAATGGGCGAAGATCACTGCGCTTTGGTCGATTTCTTGTAGCGCATCCCAAGCGGCGCTG
>DPMX01000270.1 GCA_003540955.1 Gammaproteobacteria bacterium | reverse complement strand
CCTACGTGCGTTCGACGGGATAAGCAGTGATCTCCGACTACTGGTTTGTTATTTTGCATCAGATGGTACCGCTGACCAAACTCATCGGGTACTCGAGGCACTCGACGATTGTGTCGCTGGACCACTGCCGCCGCTGACTATTGTGCCGCAGCCATATCTCCATGCAGATAACTCGAACGTCGAGGTATGGGGCGTAGCCGATGCAACCAGGGGGTAATCGAATTTAAAACTTCAAACATACAGCGACCATATTGCTAGGCAACGTTCAATACAGTGCCGACGTTATGTAAATAGGTTTCGGCCTTATTGATATCACAGCCATTCGCACCGCGAACACCAGAATCAACACATAGACTAAAGCTTCGGATATTATTTCTTTGGATTTCCTGTACAACATTCTTTACGGTGTTCGCGGTTAGTCCGCCCGCGAAGCCGCCGACTATGTGCGGAAAGTTCTCCACTAACGGCTGAAAGATATCTACGCATTTCTTAATATCAAACGCGGTTCCAGTTCCGTATGACGGATCAATCAGGAAGTAGGTGAGATAGCGCTGTCGGTTTTTTATTTCGCTGAGTAAATTCGGATTGCTCATCGCTTCTTTATCAATCGAGAGTACGATGCGAAGGTTTTCAAAACGTTCTTTGATTTTTTTTAATGTTTGTATAGCAATGAGACCGTTGTTCAACTGAATTGTGCGACAAAGCCCCTTTTCATATATTCCTCCATAACTCAATATTTGTGCTACTTCTTCCGCAATATTTGATGGCTCTGAGGAACAATGATGAATAATATTGTCAATGGACGCCTTTTGTAGCAACGGAAACAATTCGGATAGGGTTAAGAATTGTGGAAAGCGCTGTCCAGTCAAACTATCAGTACTGGTGACAAAGCCGAGAGCGCCGATGTGCGTTGTGTATTGTAGTTGCACGAACAACTTTCTTAAGCTCTGTGCTTGGTTCCTTGTCCGCACGCCGCAGATACTTACGTAGGGTTTTTGCATTTTATTCTGACCTGACTCTCTCAAGAGAAGCGTGTTTTAAGTCATGCTTCGGATCCGGCTTGGCGTGAGTTCAAGCAAGACCCAGTCATTTTTTTTGCTCCATTTTGCCACGGTTTGAGTTCGTTGTTCCCCTTCGTAGTATAATTTTGCAAGCTTGACCGCGAGTTCTTTACCTCCTCGATTGAGTATCCTTATCGTTCCTTCTACCGTCACCCATGCCTCTGGAACCCCGACAGGATCCTCAACGCTGAAACATGCCCGCGGATCGTTAGTGAGTCGCCGAACCTTGCCTGTATCCCGGGAAGAAAAAAGGCGAATTTTCTCACCATTCCACTCGTACCAAAGTGGTACGGCGTTTGGTGAGCCATCTTCATTCAAGGTACATAATGTCCCAATACGGATCTGGCGTAGGAACGCATCGCATTCAGATTCAGTCATGTTTTCGTCTCCGTTGATCGCACTTGTTTCCCACATGAATTATCTACCGATAGTCGCGGTAGACAATAGATATAGCAATGTGTACTGTATCCAATTTTTTGCAGACGCGCGCTATTTATAATGAAAACAGTGATTGCAGGTGGGACCTTGATCGATGGGTTTAGCCATGATCCGATTCCAGAGAGCATCGTGGTCGTCGAAGATGGAAATATTGTCGCGGCCGGCTCTAGCAAATCGATTGCGAAGCCCCGCGGCGCGGAGACGATCGATGCTACCGGACATACGGTTATGCCAGGGATTATTGACTGCCATTTGCATTCGACCTATCGTGCCAGAGATCTTCGCCAACACCTCCTGAATACCCCAACCTATAACGTTCTGCGTTCGACTGAGATCTTGGCGGAAACGATTGCCTGCGGAGTTACAACCGCGCGGGACATGGGTGGGGCAGACGCTGGTTTTCGTGAAGCAGTGGCTGAAGGCACGATTTTAGGGCCGCGATTATTGATCTGCGTGATTATGATTTCTCAAACCGGCGGGCATTCGGATTACTGGGTGCCGGCAGGTATGCGGCTCCCAAAAAGGACTTGGCTTCCAGATCCTATTGCAGACGGTACCGATGCCGTGCGCGCCCTAGCTCGACAAGTGCTTATGATGGGCGCGGATTTTGTTAAGATCTGTTCGACCGGGGGCATTACATCGTTTACGGATCATTGGGATGAATCACAATTCACTGTGGCCGAGCTGCGTGTTGCCGTCGAGGAGGCGGCTCGCAAAGGTAAAAACGTTGCAGTTCATGCTGAAGGACTTAATGGTATAAAAAACGCTTTAGCTGCGGGTGTGCATTCTATTGAGCACGGCTGGTTTATCGACGAAGAATGTGTCGATACGATGATTAAGCACGGCATCTGGTGGGTGCCTACTTTGGCACTCGTACCGCAGTCGATTAAAAAGCGATCAGAAGACGCGGGTTGGGGTGGTCAACAACTTGCGAACGAAGACGAGAAAGATCAGCAAATTCTCACTAAAATGGAACAGCATATTCCTCTGTGGCAGGATGCTGTGAAGCGCGGGTTAAAAGTGGCGTTTGGCACGGACCAGTCGCACCGCCTGATGACGGGCGAAAACTTGGTTGAGCTTGAATATATGGTTGAGTGGCTCGGTATGTCACCGATGGAGGCCATCAACTCGGCAACTCAACGAGCTTCAGAATGTATTGAACGCCCAGATCTAGGCACCCTCAGGGCTGGCTGCAAAGCGGATGTTCTAATAGTCAACGGGGATCCGCTTAACGATATAACCATCCTTCAAGATCGAGAGCGACTACGAATGATTGTGAAGGATGGTATACCGGTTATCGATAAGATGCGACAACCGCCGATTGGGACACCCATCGAGCGTAGGCGAACAAAGTAATTTCATGGCTTGGTTCGACTTCACAGTAAGTTAACGGACCAAGGTCATAATACTCAAAGGTCATAATACTCATTAGGGGGTGGATATGACTCAGGCTAAATCAAAATGCTTGCCGGCGATGGCGACGACTCACGGGATCGTCCCAGCTCTCGATGTCGAAACCATGAGTGCGGCAAAAGCGTTGATTGAAGCGACGACGGAAGTTGAAGGTGTGGTCGCATATAAGCTCGGCCTCACTTTAACGTTGAGTGCTGGTCTTAAAACTGCAGTAGCAGATTTGCGCGGAGTTACCGAGCTTCCTATCCTTTATGATCATCAGAAAGCTGGGCCGGACGTACCTGATATGGCGGGAAAGTTCGCAACAGTATGTAAGGATGCTGGAGTTGATGGATTGATTTTGTTTCCATTGGCGGGTCCGCGTGCGGTTGATCGGTTCGTTGGTGAGGCGGTTAACAATGGTTTGTTACCTGTCGTCGGTGGTGATCTCCCTTTAGAGGATTACAACGCGGGTGGGGGCGGTTATGTCGTTGACAATTCGTTGGATAAAATTTTCGATCGCTCGATATCGGCCGGCGCAACGCATTTTATTGTGCCTGGTAATAATGAAAAAAAGGTTCGCCACCATGCCAATCGGTTGCCAGAGCGGGTATCCAACCCGAGTATTTTTATACCTGGCATTGGGCCACTCGGTGGTAATATTAATGATGCATTTAAAGTAGCAAAGGGGTGTAACGCCTACGCCGTAATCGGCCGCGCAATTTATGGTGCTAAGGACCCAGGGGAGGCGGCGAGATTATTTGCAGGAGATGCATTGGAATTCGCCTAATTCTTGGTAATTTTAAAGAAACGATTGGTCTAACTAGCATGAGGTGCAATATGGATTTCTCTAGCGAACATTTAGACAAGGCGTCGCTTGCATTAGAAGCGGCTAAGGCATCAGGTGTGCGGATCGCAACAGTAGAGACATGCACGGCAGGC
>DPMX01000146.1 GCA_003540955.1 Gammaproteobacteria bacterium | reverse complement strand
CGCCCGAGGAGATTGCACACCAAAGTTCGCCTTCGCTGACTCGAAAATACGATAGTGCGCTTACGACAAATTTCGTCCCATCCGCGTTTTCTCGATATAGAGCACCGCCGTCACCTGGCAAACCTCCGTATAATCCAAACGGCGGGTTGGTCATCCCATCACCGTAGCCGTAGTTGTCAATCTGGCCAGTCCCACGAGGGGTCAGTATGAAATTAAGACCTGGTCCACCGCTAAATTTTCCCGCCCCCATTGAATCGATACGCACTTGATACTCGCGCACAAGTAAAGGGAAATGCATCTCTATGATCTCTACTGGTGCGAAGCAAAGGCCTCCAACCGTGCCGGGAGTCACCATAAATGGCCACCCGTCGCAGACGGAAGACGCGCCACCACCGGAACTTCCGTTAAATAGGATTACGCCAAACGGCTTTTCAGTTTCTGGATCCCGTCGGTCGACGCCCGCAGTAACGCAATTCGGAGTGACATGTCCGCATCCAGCCACTGCTTTTGACGGGATTGCTTGCGCTAAACACTTCCATACTGCATCCGTGATCGCATCGGCTGGTACAAGTGTCGCCGCCGCTGTTGGCGCGGGCCATTCGGCATTAACCACTGTGCCTTTGGGGGCGCTGACTTCGATGTGCTGTAAACAACCTTCATTGTGGGGGATGTCTGGATCGATACACATCAAAATCGCCGTTGACACTGAGTTCCTGCAGGTTGCCCAACCGGCATTTATCCCTCCTCGACCCTGAGGGTCAGAACCCTCGAAATCCACCTTTACAAGATCTCCTTCAATTGTCATCTGGCAACGGACTGTAATGTGTTCACGACCGTAACCGTCAGAGTCGACCCATGCTTCACTGGTGTATGTGCCATTCGGCCAGGAAGCGAGCTCTTCTCGGGTTCGTCGATCTGCATAATCAATAATCTCGCTAGAAAATGTTTTCAGCGTATCCGCATCCCAGTTATCCAGCATTTCTAGAAGACGTTTTTTCCCAGTCTTGACCGATCCTATTTGAGACATTAAATCTCCATAGATAAAGTCACGATAACGAACGTTTTCCAACAACATATTTATTACGTCGCGACGAATTACGCCGCGATCAGCAATCTTCAGCGGCGATATCTGTAGGCCTTCACTCCAAATATCTGTTGCAAATACCGGCACACTGGTTCGATATGCGGAGCCGACATCCATATGATGTCCAGTCGCGGCCGACCAGAATAAGTGTTCGCCTTCGTAGAATACCGGCGCTGCGATAACGAAATCACCAATATGCGTGTTTCCATAGTAGGGACTATTAACGAGGATGATGTCACCATCGTATATTTCTTCCGTACCGAAGAATTTTGCAATTTCGGAAATCGCTACGGGTTGCGCATTGACATGGATCGGCAAGCCGTCAAGTACACATAATGCGTTCGGGGGGTTGCCGGCGTCATAGACTGCACAGGAGAAATCCCGCGCCTCAGCAATGATCGACGACCACGCTGAATACTCGAACGTCAGTGACATCTCTTGGACAACCGAGTTGAGGGCATTGTAGATGACCGCAAAACTAGTTGGATCAAGTTTTCTACGTTTATCGCTTTCCGATATCTTCAGTACATCGTGCGCGGTACTATGTTCCATTTCCGAAGTAGTGTTCACACTATTAGCGCCTGCTTTTAGGCGACCCTAGTTACTGGGTCTAATGTCCCTAGGTTGTCACATGATCGCTCTAGGTCCCATACGGCGCCCCAACCAACTCGCGCCATCATGACGGTCGGTTCATGTAACTCTGGAAGCGTTGTTCCACAGCAATCTTCGATTAGGATAGATTTGTAGTCGCGATACATTGCATCTTTCATCGTCGCGGCAACACACTGGTTCGTTAAGACACCGCTGATCATTAGGGTTTCTGAGGCAAGGCCCCGCAAAATAGTGTCCATCTCAGTATTGTAAAATGCGCTTAAGCGGCGCTTGTCAACTAACCACTCGTTCGGCAACACCTCGAACTCATCGTAAATACTATGACCCCAGCTACCTACACGGAAGCCTCCGCCATGAAGAAACGGTCGTGTATCCCAGAAAACACCGGCATCGACTTCATTGTGTAGGCCATGCGTTGTCCAAATGACTGGAACACCTTTAGATCTTGCGGCCTCCAATAGTCTTTTGGTTGGTTCGATGACACGTCGCATGTGGTTAATGTCGACACCGCTTTTTGCATACCAGCCGTCGTTGGACAAGACATCGTTTTGTAAATCGATGAGGATCAAAGCGGTGTGTCCGGACATTAATGACCATGTTGGATCTGCGAAGGGTTGAGTTTTAGACATTTTTTATTTCTCCAGCGATGAATTGTTAGCGAATATGCGGCATTACCTTATTAGCAAACAATTCCATGCTTTCAGCGACTTTTTCATGTGCGAGCCCAGGGAAGTGAAACAGACCCCAAAGTTCATGGATATCTGGGTATGCGTCTTTTAGCTTGTTCACGCGTTCTATTGCTTGTTCGGGAGTGCCGACAATGTAGAGGTCGTCACTAAGCAGATCATCGGCATTTAGGTTGTCGCCAGTGACGTCGGTTACGCCGCGGTCTTTAGAGTTTTGGAACCACTTATCGTAAGTTTTCATCATATTCTCGGCGTACGGCCGTAGTTCGTTCCAGGATTTTTCTGGATCTTCGGATACCACGAAGTAGCGTAAATGGCGCACTTCGCCAGCTTTTATCCCCTGTTTGCGGCATTCATCGGCATATATCTGTGCTGCTTCCATACCAGGGCCTTGCGACAAGATACCGGCACCGTCGCGCGCGGCGCGTCTGAGTCCTGCTGGTGCGCGGCCGCCATAGAGGATAGGTATATCATGTGCGGGTGGCGGGTCTTGCGTGATGTCTTTGTACTGCCAGAACTTCCCATCGTAACTAAATGTTTCGCCTGCCCAGCATTTACGGATGATATCCACCGCTTCTGTCATGCGAGGGCCCCGTTCACTAGTCGGAATTCCCCAACCGTCATACTCAACCTCACGATATCCCTGGACAAGCCCAAGGCAAAATCGCCCTCCCGACATTAAATCGATTATTGCTGATTCCTCCGCGATAAACACCGGGTCATGCAAAGGCATAATTAAATTCGGTCCGATCTCCATTCGCTTAGTGCGTGAAGCAAGCGCAGCACACACAGCCATGGGTGAAGGGCAATGTCCTTCGGGTTCAGTAAAATGGTGTTCATATACCCAACAGCTGTCAAAACCAAGGGATTCTCCATGAACCGCCAGTTCGATTTCATCCTGATACAGTTGTGTCCACGACTTGGTGCGGAACTGCTTCGGGTACCGCATGTGGATTGAAAATCCAACTTTCATTTCTATCTCCTTCGATTGTGTACTTTCCTAAACCACTACAACCTAAAGGATACAATGATTTAGGCTGAATTGGCTAGATTCTATGGAATTCCTGTGCTTAGCGCCGTCTCATTTTAGGTGTCCTCGGCGCGAATCTTGGATCGCTGTTGCGCGCTATTTCCAATGCTTTAATCTCTTTACCTCGCTTCATGGTCACTGTGCTTTTGCTCAATGACACGACAAGCCAACCCTCGATTAAGTCGCCTACCTGGACCCTTTCAATCGCCCGGCTCCCTTTGGTTTGTAATAACGCAATTTGATCTCCTCCGACTATTATTATGCCAATTAGCAGCAAATCCTGCTTGGGCGCTAACGCTACAGGCGATCTGTGCACTTTGTCAATTGAATCATCGAAAACTTCTTCTTTGGGGCGTCGTGAGGAGTCAAATAGGGGTCGTTTAAGAATCTCGCTGTAATCGGCAATCGAAGTATTAACGGGAACATTGCTTCTCGGGGATCCGATTTCCTTTTTATTGCCCTTGTTGCGAACAGTGCCATTCTCTCCCGTGTGTTCTTCCCATGAAGACTCAAGGGGGTTTGATATTAAGGCCATAGCTGCAGTGAAGGCACAAACTACGATCAGGACGATCGTGACGCTATCTAATCGTAGATTGCGCATCTGACGTTTCGTTAAGTTGCATATACGCTGTCGCTAAGAGGCGAACAGACAACGAGTCTTTCATGTGTGATAAGTCAGATGTCGCACCCTGTCGTTGCGGGCCTCGGGCCCTGCGAGTGGGCTTCTTCGCAATCAGTAGTTGATCTATGAAAATTTCTGGATCCACTGTTTCTAGCTCATATAATATATTGTGCAATGCACGTAAGTTACCAGAGAAACTAACCGCCACCTGAAGCTTATGGAGTCCGTTTTCTTCAGGACTGCTTAAAGGTTGGCTGCTGATCTGACGAGCATTATTTGCTGCTATTGTCTGTTTGATTCTGCGTTGCAGTGTTGCCGCGCCAAGGATTGGCGATTTCGCTGCTACAAACTGATTTGAATTCCCTGCATCAGTTGAATTCTGCAATTGTGCTAGTGTGTTTCGTAGTTGTTGCTGTGTTGATTTTAATTCTTCTGTTTGGGCAACACGTTCGTTCAGGTATGAGATCCGTTCTCGGCTGCTCTTTACTGACTCCATTAAAGGTAACCATACGAACACGGCAATGCTTGCTACGATACTTACCAGCAATCCCAAAGCTAAAAGCATATGTCGTTGTTTGTTCATAAATCACTGTTCGGAGTAACTGAGACGGCTATTTTAAAACGATCACTCCCATTAGAATTATTGCGAGTTACTGGCGAAGAAAAAGTTGGAGAGGAGAATCTT
>DPMX01000316.1:9799-14185 GCA_003540955.1 Gammaproteobacteria bacterium | reverse complement strand
CTATTCGAGTCGAGAGTGAAAATATAACGAGTCAAGAAGAAGTGGATGAATCCATTGGTACGGATGAGGCAGAATCAAACTTAAACTCAAAAAATGACGCGTTGGAGGAAATAGATGGCGCGGTCGACGAGTTGGGTGAGGGAGAAGCTGCAGCAAAATCGCAGGAAACCGGAGAAAATGCAGAAGTCGCCGACACAAAAGACTGAGAATTAGGAGGTATAGGATGGCTAGATTTTTTCGGCGCCGCCGATTTTGCAAGTTTACGGCCGAAGGTGTTGTTGAGATTGATTATAAGGATCTTAATACCCTTAAGGCGTATGTTACCGAGAATGGGAAGATTGTACCCAGTCGTATTTCAGGTACTAAGGCCCGTTATCAAAGACAACTGTCCACGGCAATTAAACGGGCGCGATATCTCGCCTTGATCCCATACTCCGACGCACATTAGCGCATACCCGCGATCGGTAGGTATGGTTGAGTGCGCGCGATAGCTAAATTTGCGCTGCGGGGTCCCGCGTCGGCAGCAGTAAGCGCGTCTGTATACGCCGTTTTCGCGTTGTTTTTCCCTCTGTTTATGACTATAAGCGGCGCAGTCATTGGACTATCTACCCTCCGCCTTGGAGCTAGCGTCGGCTGTCGCGTTCTTGCTGTCGCGATGGTGCTTGCCGGGCTTGTATATTTCTTATTGTTGCGGGACGCCAGTGCAGTTTTAATTCTAGCCGCGGGCTGGATACCAGTACTCCTCGTTGGGCAGGTACTCCGAGTGACCGAAAACCAAGGGTTGTCGATGGCCTTGTGTGCGAGTTTTGCTATGCTCTATACAACGGTTGTTCGTGTCACTGTCCCAGACGTAGGGGCTTATTGGCTCGCGTGGATCCAAACATTGAGCGACGCAATTCGCGATCAAGGCGGAACACTATTTGAACCTGAAGAAATTATTGTGGTTGCTGAGATCATGCACGAAGCGACGATTATTGTCGTTTGCTTGTATTGGATGAGCGCGGTTTTAATTGCAAGGTGGTGGCAGGCCGGATTGTTCAATCCTGGCGGATTTGGTGCTGAATTTAGATTACTTGTTATCCCAAGATTAGTATCGCCGTTTGCCGCGATTGTTGCCATTTTAGTACTGCTATCGTTGCTAACTGGAAGGGAAAAGGGGTTGGCCAGTGACTTGCTCATCGTCCTGGTGGTATTGTTCGCTTTCCAGGGGCTCGCGTTGCTCCACCATCGCGTAAATCAGATTGGGATGGCGACAGGCTGGCTAGTCGGTTTTTATTTGTTGTTAATGCTGATGCCACATCTACTAGGACTGATGCTTGGATTTATCGGCATCGCGGATACTGTTGTGGATTTTCGTCGCTTACGTAATCGGAAATCATCAACGCAATGAGTCGGAGTCTAAAAAGAGCGAGGTCGAGCCGTTTATCGGGCCTTGCGAAATACATTCGATTGAAGGAGCGCGGTTATGGAAGTGATATTGCTGGAAAAAATTCATAAGCTCGGTGATTTGGGCGATAAGGTGAGCGTCCGATCAGGATATGGTCGGAATTTCCTTATTCCACAAAAGCGTGCTGTGCCAGCAACGGCGGCGAATATTGAGAAGTTCGAACTGCAGCGCGCAGAATTGGAGAGCGTGCAATCGACGGCTTTATTGGCGGCCTCGGCTCGTATCGAAGCACTCGACGGTATCGAGGTCGAAATTACTGCAAAGGCGGCAACTGAAGGAAAATTGTACGGTTCGATCGGAACTGCGGAAATTTCCGAAGCGATCCGCGCAACGGGTAATGAGCTTGAAAAGCGAGAGGTGCGCTTGCCTGACGGCCCCTTACGTGAGGTTGGTACCTATCAGGTAATTGTCCACTTGCAAGCAGATGCCGAGACCTCGATTACCGTGAACGTCGTTGCCGAGGACGAGTCAATTGCTGATTCGGGACATTAACGTCTAGTAGCACAAGGGTGGGGCGCACCTTTCATGGTTACTGAAAACGCAGCAATTACTAGTGGGCGTCGCGATGCGGCAACAGATGCACTAAAGATTCCGCCGCATTCAATAGAGGCTGAGCAATCTGTGCTTGGCGGCCTTATGCTTGATAATGAATCTTGGCATCAGGTTAGTGAGCGTTTAACCCAAGGCGATTTTTACCGTCGTGATCACAATGAGATATTCCGCGCCGTTGAGGCGCTTGCAAATCAAGGCAAACCGTACGATGTAGTAACCCTAGCGGAGTGGTTGAAGACTAATGAGCTTCTAGACTCTGTTGGGGGACTCCAATATCTCGCAGAGTTGTCCGAGAACACGCCGTCTGCGGCCAATATCTCGGCCTATGCGGATATCGTGCGTGAGCGATCAGTTCTTAGATCGTTGGTGCGTGCTGGGGCTGACATCGTCGAGAGTGGTTACCAGACGGAGGGCCGTTCCGCGGACGAATTGTTGGACGAGGCCGAGCGTTTAGTATTTGAAATTGCCGATCGTGAGACGCGGAGTAACCGCGGATTCAAAAGAATCAAGGAACTTCTTGTTGGTGCGTTAGATCGAATCGATCTATTGTTTCAACGTGACAATCCGATCACTGGCGTAGCAACTGGTTTCTATGAGGTCGATATGATGACCTCTGGATTGCAGCCTTCCGATTTAATTATCATTGCGGGACGACCGTCTATGGGGAAAACTGCATTCGCAGTTAACGTAGCTCAACATGCGGCGGTTAAAGAGTCTTTGCCGGTAGCTATTTTCAGTATGGAGATGCCCAGTGAACAACTGGCTATGCGGATGTTGTCATCACTAGGGAAAATTGATCAACATAAAGTGCGGACCGGTAAACTTGGCGATGAAGATTGGCCGCGTTTAACCCATGCAGTCGGCGTTTTATCGGAGGTCGATATGTATATTGATGACACCCCGGCTCTGTCCCCTGGGGAACTGCGATCCAGGTGTCGGCGCCTGGCTCGCGAACAAGGGCTAGGGTTGATAATTGTTGACTATTTGCAGTTGATGCAAGTCCACGGTTCCAAAGAAAATCGTGCGACTGAGATATCAGAGATCTCGCGTTCTTTAAAAGCACTGGCGAAAGAACTTAATGTGCCTGTGCTGGCATTATCGCAGCTTAATCGAAGTCTCGAGTCCCGCACCGATAAACGTCCAGTTATGTCCGATTTGCGAGAGTCAGGCGCAATAGAACAAGATGCTGATGTCATTGTTTTTATCTACCGTGATGAAGTCTATGATGAAGATAGTCCTGATCAAGGTATTGCAGAAATCATTATAGGTAAGCAACGCAACGGTCCAATCGGTATCCGAAAATTGCGCTTTTTCGGCGAATACACGACATTCGAAAATCTTGCTTATGAGGATTTCACGGCGACTAAGGGAGTGGAATGACGAGGGCTTGCCGAGACTACGAAACTCTTGCTGATCTATGTGTCACTAGAGGCCGCGTATCTTAAGTCAATCTAATGAAGTCCAAAAGCGAATATGTCTGTAACAACTGCGGGGCTACACAATCAAAATGGGCTGGACAATGTGTTGGTTGTGACAGTTGGAACACGTTAGAGGAAGTCGTCGTCTCCTCGGCGCAGTCTGCTAGTCCGCGCTTTAGGGCTTATAGCGGACAACGCTCACAGGTTACACCTCTTGCCGACGTTGTGCAGGAAAAACAAATTCGAATGACGTCGGGAATTAGCGAGCTGGATCGAGTTTTGGGTGGTGGCATCGTGCCGGGGTCGGTCGTGCTTATTGGAGGCGATCCTGGGATAGGAAAATCGACACTGTTGCTGCAAAGTCTAGGTAAGATATCAAACCAACCACGACTATCACCGCTTTATGTCAGTGGTGAAGAGTCTGCCTCGCAAATTGCGCTGCGCGCAAAACGACTCCAACTGGACGCCGATGG
The DNA here is from genome assembly GCA_003540955.1 of Gammaproteobacteria bacterium. GTDB lineage: Bacteria > Pseudomonadota > Gammaproteobacteria > UBA11873. The sequence continues at coordinate 10,295 of DPMX01000316.1, read as the reverse complement.
TCTCCGTGTGCTTACCGAAACTAACGTAGACCGAATTGTGGAGGCCGTTACTCAGCAGCGAAGCCGCCTTCTCGTAGTCGATTCTATACAGACAATGTACTGTTCGGAATCGCAATCTGCACCCGGAAGTGTCGCGCAGGTACGGGAGTCCGCTGCGCGACTTGTTCGATTTGCTAAATCCAGCAATATTGCCGTCTACCTTGTCGGGCATGTTACGAAGGATGGGGCGCTAGCTGGGCCTCGCGTACTTGAGCATATGGTCGACGCAGTGCTTTATTTCGAAGGTGATCAAGCGGGTCGTTACAGAGTGATACGTGCATTTAAAAATCGTTTTGGGGCGGTGAACGAACTAGGTGTTTTTGCCATGTCGGACCAAGGTTTGCGTGAGGTATCTAACCCTTCGGCAATTTTACTAGCGCGCCATGATGAAGCGGTTCCCGGTAGCGTGGTGCTGGTTAGTCGGGAAGGGACACGGCCATTATTGGTTGAAGTTCAC
>DPMX01000316.1:0-9505 GCA_003540955.1 Gammaproteobacteria bacterium | reverse complement strand
AGCTTTGGTTGATGAAAGTGCGTTGGGGAACCCTCGGCGGGTGACAGTGGGTTTGGATCATAATCGTTTGTCGATGCTGTTAGCAGTTTTACATCGTCACGGAGGAGTTTCGACCGCTGGATGCGATGTCTTCGCAAATATCGTTGGTGGTGTCCGTATTTCCGAGACTGGAGCAGACCTCGCCGTGATCTGCGCTGTAATATCAAGCCTGAGAAATGAACCGCTTTCGAGAGATCTCGCAATTTTTGGAGAAATTGGTTTAGCTGGCGAAATTCGCCCCGTCCTAAACGGACCGGAGCGTTTGCGTGAAGCAGAGAAGCAAGGTTTCAAACGCGCAATAATACCCGCCGCAAATGCGCCGAAAGCTGCTATTGGGGCCCTGCAAATTGTGCCAGTCACCCGCTTAGTCGAAGTGATGGATGCACTTAGAGATTAGCTGTCTTGAGTGTTTTTGTTGTCAATCGATGGGGATTCGGCTGCTGTCCCGACTTAGCCGGGCGTCGTCAGGTTTGACCCGCTTGGCGGAATGACCCGAGCGTTTTTCACAATTTGATCGGTACTATGCACAACCTCGATGGTGTAGTCGGCAATACGCAGCGTCGTACCAGTCTCTGGGATGTGTTCTAGTTTACTGACCAATAGGCCGTTAAGCGTCTTTGGCCCACCTTCGGGTAGAGACCAGTGGTGGATGCGGTTAAGGACCCGAATATTTGCTGTTCCGTCAACTAGGTAAGTCCCGTCGCTTTGTGGAGATACGTCGCGAGAATAATCGTGTACGTCTGTAGTGAACTCGCCAACGATTTCTTCTAGTAGATCATCAATCGTAACGAGACCTTCGATATCGCCGTATTCATCAACTGCAAGTGCGAGACGTTCGCGTTTGAGTTGAAAATTTATCAATTGCGTATGTAGATCAGTTTTTGTCGGCACGAAATAAGGTTCACGCAATAGTCTTTCAAATTCTGCAAGCCCTAGTAATGTCTCAGCATCCTTTGGTAGCCGGGTAAGGTCACGCACATGAAGTATTCCAATGAGATCATCAAGATTTCCTCGATAACATGGAATTCTCGTATGTCTACTGATCATTAATTGATCTAGGATGTCGATCGATTCTTCTTCTAAATCGATTGCTTCAATTTCTGATCGCGGCACCATGATGTCCTCGACCGTCGCGGTTTCTAGATCGAGAATCCCAAAAAGCATCTGTCGATGCTTTTTGGGAATCATTGTGCCAGCTTCTTTGACAACTGTCCTGAGCTCTTCTCGATCTAGAGAATTAGTAGCGGACCTTTTCGGGTCAATGTCGAACCAACGTAAAATCCAGTTAGTGATGCCGTTGACGATCCAGACGAAGGGATAACAGAGCCATAGCAGCGGTTTGAGTAATACGGTTGAAGGGAATGCAATACGCTCTGGCATGGTGGCAGCAACGGTTTTTGGTAAGATCTCCGCAAAAATTAGAATCACCAGCGTCAGCAAAATCGTTGTAAATATGAGTCCATCCTGACCTAGTACTTGCAGAGTTACGATCGTTGCAATTTGGGTGGCAAGAATGTTGACGAAATTGTTGCCAAGTAAGATCAAACCGATAAGTCGATCTGGCCTTGCTAATAATTCGCTTGCTCGTTTTGCGCTGGGGAGGCCTTTTTCTGCAAGGTGCCGGAGGCGATAGCGGTTCAAAGCCATCATTGCGGTTTCGCTGCTCGAAAAATAGGCCGAAACGAAAATTAGGAGTACTAATGCTCCAACGAGGAGCAAAGTTGGAAGGTCTGTCATTGCCTACACTCGATGTAGGACAAGTTCTAGAACTGCCTTGGATCCAAAAAACCCAAGCGCTAGCGAGGTGAAGCCAGAAAGTACGTATTTAATCGCGCGCCGTCCGCGCCAACCGAAGCGCCAGCGGCCGTAGAGCAAAGTTGCAAACACGCCCCATGCTATAGCAGAAAAGGTGATCTTATGTGTTAAATGTTGGGCACGCATATCTTCGATATACATTGCGCCAAGCATTAAACTCAAGGTTAGTATGACGAAGGCGAATCCCGTCAGCTGAAATAATACTATCTCCATTGTAGGAAGGGGAGGCATAAAATCCATGCTCGGCCGATGATGTCTAAGTTTGTAATCGGCGATGCCAAGGTAAGTCGCTTGTGCCGCCGCGATTGCGAATAAACCGTATGCGATGATCGATAGAACTATGTGTAGTTGAATGCCAAATGCAGTGCCTGGAGGTAAGATGTGGCTACTCGGAAATAGATAGGCTAGCGCGATCATTAAGGCGATTATCGGATAGATCATCACTGCGAGACTGTCGACGGGACGCCAGCTCATTATCATTAGTAAAAAGAATCCAATAAACCAGCCGACAAGCGAGGCCATGTTGAAGATCCCTAAATCGAAGCCGTCGTTGGCGCCTACTGTAAAAGATAGGGTAGCCGCGTGTGCGAGAATGGCCGTGATCAGGAGCATGGTCGCCTGATATTTCTTGGCCGTTTTCCGGGTAGCCCTGCCGGTCGTAGTAACTACAATGCGAACCGACGCCGCTAAATACAAAGCAATTGCAACAAGTGAGATGATCAAGTTTTGCATATGTTAGTTTCGATGATGGCATATCCTTTGCCGATCATGAAGCGGTCTAGCGTTTATCGCACCGCAAAATCATAACTATCGCTTTATTGGCCCTCAGGTCGACACGGAGAATTTTACGTCCAATAATGACCGGGTAACGAATACGCAGTGACTCCCTACTTATATCCAGGTTGTGCGCTAACGTCAAAATGTACGATTGGTGGTATCCGAAGGGTATTTCCGCACTTAGCTGCCGGCGTGCGACAGTGGTGTGTAGCTAGTCCCCTAAGAACAGTTCACGTGGTTACCTATCTGGATGTTGAATACGTTTTTCAGTCCTTCCGCGTCGGAAAAACTGCAAGCGCAGAAAGTAAAACTAGTCTTGTATTATATCCTATTGAATTCAGGTAGTCTGAGGGGAACAAATCAGGGTTGCTAAAACAAAACCGCAGGGATTATTCAGCCTATATTAATGTTGATTGCGATTACCCTAGTCAACACCTCGCTGACGTGTAGCCGATGGTTTATCTATTGTTCCAGTTCGAAGGGGGAAGGGTGTTAAGGTGATTTCGATTAGTGTGAACAAGTATTTGGGTATTTGGAACATCAACTATGTTTTCTAATCTGACAGAGCGTCTCACCAATGTAGTAAAGGATCTTCGGGGCCGTGCTCGTCTAAGCGAAGAACAAATTGAGGTAGCGCTGCGCGAAGTGCGCATGGCTATGCTAGAGGGAGATGTTGCCCTCCCTGTGGTTAAGGATTTTATCGATAAAATAAAAGTCCGGGCGCTAGGTGAAGAGGTGATCGGCACCTTGACTCCTGGACAGGCTTTGATCCGAGTTGTGCGTGATCAGTTGACGCACCTTATGGGTGATACGAATGCTGACTTGAATTTCGCGATTCAACCGCCCGCCGTGATATTGATGACAGGACTTCAAGGTGCGGGTAAAACGACTACCACGGCCAAGCTTGCGCGATATTTAGCACAGGTGAAAAAAAAGAAAGTCGGTGTGGTTAGTTGTGATGTTTATCGACCCGCAGCGATTGAGCAGCTGAATGTGCTGGCGGCTGAGGTAAATGTCGATTGTTACCCGAGCGACATCCAGTCAAAGCCAGTGGATATCGCAAAATCTGCGTTGCAACAAGCACGCAAGAGCTTTTCTGAGGTCTTAATTATCGACACTGCAGGGCGCCTCGCAATTGACGGCGAGATGATGCAAGAGCTCACCGAGCTTCAAGTTGCTGTTGATGCTCATGAGACTTTGTTTGTAGTCGATGCGATGATGGGCCAGGACGCGATCAATACAGCAAAGGCGTTTAACGATTCCGTGCCGTTGACCGGTATTGTATTGACTAAGGCGGATGGCGATGCTCGTGGTGGTGCGGCGTTGTCTGTCCGGTACGTTACGGGGAAACCGATAAAATTTGTCGGTATCGGCGAGAAAATCGATGCACTTGAGCCATTCCACCCGGACCGGATAGCATCCCGGATCTTAGGGATGGGCGATGTTCTGAGCCTAATTGAAGAAGTAGAGCAGAAGGTCGATAAAGAAAAAGCCGAGAAGGTCGCGCGTAAACTAAAAAAAGGTAAGGGTTTTGATTTGCAGGATTTTCGCGACCAACTGCTACAAATGCAAAACATGGGTGGTTTGTCCTCAGTGATTGGTAGGCTTCCCGGAGCATCTGAACTGACGGACCAGGTTAAAGATAATGTGAATGACAAAGAGCTGATAAAGCTTGGATCAATAATTGATTCGATGACGATTCAAGAGCGACAGTACCCAGCAATCTTGAAGTCTTCGCGTAAAAAGAGAATAGCAGCTGGATCGGGAACACAAGTCCAAGATGTCAATCGACTGCTAAAACAATTTAATCAAATGCAAAAAATGATGAAACGAATGTCAAAAAAAGGCGGGATGAAAAATCTCATGCGTGGCATGGGGGGACGCACGCCACCCGGGATGCAATTCTAAAGATCTTTGAATTACCATTTATTCTGTAATCACACTCTCAGAACAGGACAATGGATGACGAACTAATTAAAAGTGCACTTGAATATCATTCCAGCCCACGCCCGGGAAAGATAGAGATTTCAGCAACAAAACCGCTCGCTAATCAGCGCGACCTAGCATTGGCTTATTCCCCGGGGGTAGCAGCACCCTGCGAGCTGATAGCCAAAGATATTGCGTGCGCTGCCCAATATACTGCTAGGGCCAATTTGGTCGCTGTTATCACTAATGGTAGTGCGGTACTCGGATTAGGAAATATCGGACCGTTAGCCGCAAAGCCAGTAATGGAAGGTAAAGGGGTGCTATTTAAGAAGTTTGCTGGTATCGACGTTTTTGATATTGAGCTTAATGAATCGGATCCCGATCGGCTTGTTGACATCATAGCGAGTATGGAGCCGACGTTTGGTGGAATAAACCTTGAGGATATCAAGTCTCCAGAGTGTTTTTATATCGAGCGCGAACTGAGAAAACGCGTAAAGATTCCAATTTTTCACGACGATCAGCACGGCACAGCGATCATTACGTCTGCGGCCATTAAGAATGCTCTCCACATCGTCGGAAAAGACATAAAAAGCGTTCGCTTAGTGACCTCCGGCGCGGGTGCCGCTGCGATAGCCTGTGTCAGGCTACTTGAGGCGATTGGATTGCCGCGCGGCAACGTTACCCTCGTTGATCGAGCTGGTGTCGTCTATGAGGGTCGGGACGGAGACCGGATGGATGCGCACAAAGCAGATTATGCCTGTGACACCGATGCTCGAACTTTGGACGATGCCATTCGAGGTGCTGATATCTTTCTTGGGTTATCTGCACCAGGAGTATTGACTACTGAGATGGTTAAGCAGATGGCTGAGCGTCCCATTATTCTTGCGCTTGCCAACCCAACACCGGAAATTATGCCTGCAGAAGCGCGGGCGGCACGAAGCGACGCAATCATTGCGACTGGCCGTTCAGACTACCCAAACCAGGTCAACAATGTCTTGTGTTTCCCCTACCTATTTCGCGGTGCTTTGGACGTTGGGGCAACCGAGATTAATGAGGCGATGAAAATTGCTTGCGTCGACGCGTTAGCTGAGTTGACGATGCACGAAGCGTCAGAGGTGGTATTGGCAGCGTATAGCGGGGAGGATTTAAAGTTCGGTCCAGAGTACCTAATCCCGAAGCCGTTCGATCCGCGTCTAGTATCTATGCTTGCGCCCGCGGTGGCAAAAGCAGCAATGGAAAGTGGTGTCGCCACCCGTCCGTTACACGATTTAGACGCCTACCGCCAAGAGATTGATAAGCATGTCTTCCAATCAGTTTTACTGATGAAACCCTTGTACGATCGCGCCAAGTCCGAGCAAAAACGCCTTGTCTACGGAGATGGCGAAGAGCCGACAGTGTTGCGCGCGGTTCAGACGGTCGTAGACGATGGCTTGGCGATGCCAATACTCATAGGGCGTCCGGCTGTGATAAGGCGGCGGATCCAGCAGCTCGGACTGCGAATTCAATTGAAGAGGGACGTCGAGGTAGTAAATCCTGAGTCTGACCGGCGCTTTAGAGACTATTCCGAAGCTTACTTCCAGATCATGAAGCGGCAGGGCGTGTCTATCAGTGACGCTCGGCTAACAGTACGCACTAACCCTACGGTTATTGCGGGACTGCTGGTGAAACTTGGTGAGGCTGACGCGATGCTGTGTGGTATGCGCGGCCATTTTGGAGATCATTTAAACCAACTTATAGCTATCCTTGGCAAGCGTGATGATATTTGCAATGTCGCGACGATGAACGTTTTGGTGCTACGAAAAGGGACGTTTTTTATTTGTGACACCCATGTCAACGACGCTCCTAGTGCGGAAGTCATTGCCGATATGACCCTCATGACCGTAGATCGGGTAAAGCGATTCGGGGTTACTCCGAAAGTTGCTTTATTGGCAGCCTCGAATTTTGGAACTCGAAGAAGCGAATCCGTGAATCGAATGCGCGACGCTTTGGCGTTACTTTTGGCAGCAGACCCTAACCTCGAGATCGACGGTGAGATGCGAGCCGATACCGCTTTGGTTCCGGCGATCCGTGAGCGGATCTTCAAGGACTCTTATCTTGAAGGGCAAGCGAATGTTTTGATCATGCCGAGTGTTGATGCCGCTAATATTGCGATGAATCTTTTGACAGTGCTAGGTGAGGGGGTAGCCGTAGGCCCAATTACTCTAGGACTGGAGCGACCGGCACATATTTTGACGCCATCAGCGACAGTACGACGTGTAATAAACATGAGTACGCTTGCCGTGGTCGATGCTCAGCTGGAGCTCGGCTCCTGATATTATAGCGAACAGCCCTTGGCATGCGTGAGGTGTATTAGTCAGACAGACTGGTGCTCAAGCGTCAGTATGGCCCCAGTTCACCATTAGCTGCCAAAGTGCGGCGAAAATTATTCCGCTAAAGCAAGCGAGGGACCATTCAGCAATCGAGAGTGATAAAAAGGTCCAAGATACATCTGCGCAATCTCCGGTTCCCATTAGAGCTTTTTCGATCGCTTGACGGAGAGGGTACATTTCCAACATGAATTCGAGTCCCGGGCCGCATTCTGGGACGAGTTCAGGTGGTAGGTGTTGCAACCAAGTCTGACGGCCTGCTATCACCGCCCCTAGTGAAGCGAGAATAGCTACGCCGGCACAATAGAATATCCCTGCGGCGCGTGCCGGTCCTTGAATTGCAGCCGCGAGGGCAACCACTATAATTGCGCCATAGCAGAGCCGTTGAAGGATACACATCGGGCATGGCAAGAGGTCTTGATAGAACTCTAAGTAATATCCGAAAGAGAGTAGGCCCATGCCTCCGATTACTATCAGAAGAAAAAAACCGCGATTCGAGAGGATCATAGTTGACGCTCAAACTTCGTATTGATCATAGGTGGTCATAGAGATTCCCAAGCCATGCTATAAGGCAATCGTCAATCCAGTATCGTGGCTTCAGTGGGTTGCGGCCACACACAAAGCCGACGTGCCCGCCACGTTCGGTTAAGATCATCTCTGTTGAGAACGATAGTTCATTACTTTTCGGGATCGCATCGGTTGTCAGAAATGGATCATCTTTCGAATGAATGATTAAAGTCGGAGTGGTGATGCTCCTAAGGTACTGTCGACAACTTGAGTGAGTGTAGTACTCATCGACATCCGTGAATCCGTGTAGTGGTGCGGTAACATTGTCGTCAAACGATCTAAAATCATTCCAACGTGCTATTTTATCGAGTGGGAGTGGAGCCGATCTTGTGGAGAATTTCATCCGGATTTTGTTTTTTAAACTGCGTATAAGGTAGTGTTGATACAGTTTTGATAGACCGCGGTTAAGTCGATCCGCGGCTGCCCCAAGATCAAATGGTACAGAGATAGCCGCGGCCGCAGTAAGTTTCGAGTTGGTCGCAGATTGCCCTAAATACTTTAATAGTACATTCCCACCAAGTGAGTAGCCGATTGCCATGATCGGCCGAGTGGGATACCGTTTCACCAGTGTCGAGAGAAGGAATTCTAGATCCCCGGTATCGCCCGAATGGTAACTACGGTTAAGACGGTTAGGTTTGCCGCCGCAACCGCGAAATAGCATTAGGAGTCCGCCCCATCCGCGCCGCTCTATTCGTTCTAAAATTGCCCCAACGTATCTCGAGCGAGGCGAACCTTCTAGACCATGTAACACTAGTACGATCGGGCCTGCAGAAGAACCCGTCCAGCGCAGGTCAATAAAATCACCATCAGCTAGCTCAAGCCGCTCGAGTTGCGTTCTAAGAGATGAACGGGGTCGCGCCAGGGCCGCCCATAAGGTTGGAAAATGGGGCCCTGGTAACCACCACGCCGCCTTAAACTCATCCATTATTATAGGGCCAGATTTTGTGCCAGAGACAACGGTTCAATCAAAACTATACGGCAGTTCAATACGATTCAATTGCCGGGTATTCTTATTTCCTAAGATCAAGTCTTCATTCCAAGCATTAAGTTCCACAATTGCACTAACAATAGATTTCGTTTGAGATACGCGCCGTGCATACAACACTCGCCCGACCTTGCGGTCGCTGTTCCTTGTGCATATTGAGTATTTCTCATTCGGCGCAGAACCAGAATCATAGCTTGCTACCATTAATCTTTTTTTTATCTCACCGCGGTACTTCAGCCGCGCTATAATCTCTTGCCCCGGATAGCACCCCTTCGAAAAACTCAAAGCATCTAATCGATCAAGATTCAAATTCTGCGGCAAATACTTTCCGCTGCTTTTTTCGTCAAGATGCGGCATACCCCCTATGCATTCCAGTGCAGTCCATGTGTTTTCACTGATCACGGGAAGGCTTATAGCACCCCACCTTTCGATAGCGGATTTATCGTCCCCAATTACCATACACCGGGGATGGCCAGAGCCATGCCTAATTTCGATCGTATCCGGTGAAGGTCGCAACGTAGCCCAAAGGTCGTTCGGAGCGGCTTTAATATTTTCAACGACTGTATCCAGGGTAATGCCAAATATTGAGTATGTGTCCGAGACGTCCTCCAAATAGACGTTAGATCGCATGATATAAATTTTCAATCGCCGCATGTAATTAGCAATTTGTTGCTTAGGCAAAATTGCTAATATTTTCTCGCCATCGGTGCACAGCGTAAATAAATACAAGGCCCTACCCTTGGGATCACACCAGGCACTGAATTGACTGCGCTTTGGTGTAATTTCCGTGCAATCAGTAGTGAATTGAGCATTTACAAACTCATGCGCATCGGGTCCGGTAAAGGACACGAGCCCAAGTGACGATAGTGGGCATTTCGTCCCAGCTGTTAGCGCAAACTCAAACTCTTGCTCAGCGGCAACGTAATTCGTTACTTGACCGTTGGCATTTGCCAACTCCACTTCTCGTTGAATAAATTTAGTAAACTGAGACATGGAGTAAATCTCAACGCGTTACGTTGTACCTTCTCAA
>DPMX01000335.1 GCA_003540955.1 Gammaproteobacteria bacterium | reverse complement strand
GTGTGGCGAGGTGAAATACCGCGCCGACGTCCATCTGATACAAGGATTCGGTTTTGTACGGCGTGGGAAAGCGGTTCGCCAACATGTCAGACATTAGCATGGTGTGCTCATGGGGAATGAACGCATCCTCTACAACGAGCGTGTTACTTCCTGTGGCCGCCATCCCAGAGACTCGCCAGGTATCTCTGATTTTGGCCCGATCATTGGACACTAGTCCGAGGATGTTATCGACCGGTAGGCCATCAACGTCGAGTTTTGGAAATGCGATCAGTGACCATTTCGCAAAGCTGCTGCCAGAAGTGTAAGGCCACTCGCCGCTCACATTAATGCCTCCATCGACGTTTTGCGCAGACCATCCGGGGGCCGGAGTTAAAGGTGTACTCACCTTAGCAGCAGGACCGTTCGCCCAAACGGTATCCTGAACGCTTTGGCTCATCTGACCGGCATGCCAATCGCCATGGTTGGTGATGAAGCACAACCACGCTGATGATCCGCACACGGTGGCGAGTTTGATGGCTGTCTCGACGTAAGTCCGGTAACCTGCCTCATAGCCCCCAAACCTGCGGGGCACGAACAGCCGTAAAGCGCCGGATTCGATCAGGGCGTCGATACTTTCTGCAGAGAGGTCGCGATCGGCCTCCGCCTGCTCAGCCAAACGGCCAAGGATAGGTAGTATCGTGTCAACCCGGGCAAGTACTTCAGCTCGGGTCACGGCAAGATCTGGCGAATTGTCGGCATGGAACAAGGCGTCGGTTGTGTCCATGCTGGTTGATTCCTTTTTTAATTTTTGGGTCGGCATCCTGCACGCCGAGCATTGTCGACGTATTTTGCTGTGACAATACTCGTGTATCAAGCTTATGATCAATTTGTAACTTTAAGATATAGAAATGAGATCTCGCTCTGTAGGGTAGAATTATATTTGCTTGAGAGTTGTACATTGACCAATTGGGGAATTATTGAGTATGGAGAAGTTTCAATTTAAGCGGGCGGAGGTTCTAAGGGGCCCCTTCGATCCAGGCGGACAACCTGATACCCAAACAGGACAACCGATGGAACTCGGCTTTTTTGCCTGGAACATCAAAGGTGGTATGACGGCATCCAAAGGAGTCTTGACCGATCCACCGCGGTACCAAGATTTTTGGCACTGGGATCGAGCCACCCGCTTGATCCAACTTGCTGAGAAGATTGGTTTTGAATATCAAGTACCATTTGCAAGATGGATTGGCCAAGGTGGCGCGACCGATTACAATGACAGCAACATTGATTTCCTCACTTCTGCCGCGGCAGTGGCACCACTGACAGACCGCTTGGGACTGTTTTCGACGGCGCATGTAACTTATAAGTTTCATCCGCTGCATTTCGCCAAATTTGGCGCGACTATCGATTTTATTTCCCGTGGTCGCTGGGGTCTTAATATTGTTACTGGCTATTCTGCTCGGGAGCAGGCTGCTTTCGGAATTTTGGATCCGATTTCGCACGATGAGGCCTACGCAATGGCCGATGAATTCACAACACTTTTGAAATACCTCTGGACCGAGGACGATCGCATCGATTTCGAGGGGAAGTATTACCAATCCTATGGCGCGATCGTTAGTCCTAAACCGATAAGTCGACCGCGGCCGGTAATTATGAATGCAGGAAATTCCGATGCGGGTATTGATTTCGCTTGCCGTCAGGCAGACTGGCTGTTCGTAACGGCTCCGACGCTCGAAGGTTATAAGGCGCGCATCGAAGAAGCACATTCCAAGGCCTCGCAGTACGGACGTACAGTTCGTGCGGCGACGATGGTGTATGTCATAGAGGATTCAACGGATGAGCGAGCCCAAGCGACTAAGCGATGGCTCGAAGACGAAGTGGATAGCGAAGCGACCTTGAACTTTATTGAGTCAATGACGCGAATGTCTTATGCAGATGAGTTTTTCAAAGGTGGTGCAGACACTGAAGACCCCTACGGCGGGGTCGGGAAGGAGATGTTCCTGCGCATCGCGCTTGGCATTGGTGCTTGGCAAATTATCGGCAGTTTTGAAACGGTCGCCGAGCGGATCCGCGAACTACACGAAGTCGGCATTGAGAGTATATTGGTGTGTTTCTTTGATCCATTAGGTGGCTTGCATCACATGGAAGACTCGATCCTGCCGATCATGAAACGCATGAACTTACGCAACTAAACGGAAGGGAATCAGTGCACTATTTTTGGCCGCTGAGAGCTAAGGTGAAAATGCCGCAGCCATTTCTTCGTACTGATTGTACTCACGCAGATATGAGATCTTGCCGTTGTTTTCGTATTTGACTACGTGCACCCAGTCCATGTCATATAACTTGCCGGTAGCTTTCACGAGCGTGCCACGCTCGACTCCGATGATCACTGCATTATTTCCCTTGACCAGGATATCATCTACATGCAGCGGTTTTAGTTCGATCGCCTTCGCCAAGGATCGCCCATATTGCATCAATCCTTCTGGTCCCTTATATATGCCGCCGAAAGGTATATGCTCGGGGAGGTAATTGATCCAGACGAAATCGTCCGTGATCCAGTTTTCGACCACATCCATGAAGTCCGCTGTGAGCAGCCGGTATAATTCCCGGGTGTTTGTCTCCACGTTATCTGAAGTCATTTAAAGCCTCGCTGCTTAGGTTTCCCGGCGGCGTGTTACTTTCGATTTTCCATAGTGTCTTGAGCCTCTATTCCTGCTGCATGTGTTTGCGGACGAAGGCGCCCAGTTGTTTAATAGCCAGTTCTCCTTCGTCAAGTCGGCTAGCAAAGATCTGAAACACGTGGACCTGACCGTCCCATACGTCGAGCGTAACATCCACCCCGTCATCCTCCGCTTTCTTGCCCATGCGCACAGCATCATCGAGTAGCGTCTCGCGGGATCCGACTTGGATCAACAGCGGTGGAAGCCCCTCTAGTGAGGCGTGTAGTGGTGCGGCCAGTGGGTTCTTGAGATCACCATTGGGTACGTAGGTTTGTCCCATATGTTGAATCATGCTCCGTTGCACCATCGGATCTTCAGCCGATTTACTTTGCATGCTGTCCCCAGTTGCTTCGAGATCGACCCAGGGTGAAATTGTTACACCACAGGCGGGCATTGGATCGCCAGCATCACGTGCCGCTACGAGTGTTGCAAAGGCTAAGCCACCGCCGGCGGAATCCCCGGCGATCGCTATGCTGCTAGGTAAAATCCCTTGGTCTATAAGCCAGTGATAAGCGGTCGTTGCATCGTAGACCGCTGCCGGGAAAGGACGTTCCGGTGCCAAGCTGTAATCTAATGCTAGGACCCGAGCTTTTGCTGATCGGGAAAAACGCTCGCACATGTCACGATGTGAGTCGATTGAACCGAGCACGTAACCACCACCGTGGAAGTATAAGATAACTTAGTCCTCGGCCGCATGCGGCGCGGTGATGAATTCACCTCGCACGCCCCCCGCATCTACGACTTCGGTTGTCGCTCCTACTGTGGATTTAACATTGGCAAAGATCCCATCCCAGTTCTTGCGCATTTCATCAAGGCTCGTATCCGGTCCCCAGGATCCAAAAACCGCCACCATATCTGCTATTACCACTTCGAGTTGCTTGTTGGTCACGCCCCGCCCCTACAGCTCTATCATTTGGTTTTTCTCGAAAATTCGGTGCCGTGATGTGCGTCGCCAAGTATCATTTCTTCCTGTCCGTGGACAACGATAACTTCATACAGCGGACTAGGAGATCCACGTTAACAGCGAAGGCACTTCGTATCGCACGCAGTCCGTCCTCATGCGAGAATAAATGATTACGTTGCATCGCGACAGTATCTATTGAACCACGAGCTCAGGCAGATCAAAAACGTTGGTATCGGTATTAATAATTTGTATGCAGGGTTGGCGTATTATGTCGGGGATGCCACTCCGGCCATGTAGCTTGCGTGCCCCGTCACAAGTATGCTGGAGCGCGAATAACTAACCCACAGGAGGTATAAATGCGCTCAAACCCTGAGCCAGATCAGATATTGGACTACATCGCGAGTGAGTCTTTGCTCGCTGCCCGTGATTGGCCTTGGGTCTTAGCACCACTCACGCACGCCTCGGGTCGCGCCTTTATTCTGCAGCACGTGTTACGTAATCGCTTCTTTAGTTCCGTCATGCGTCCAGCTTGGTTGAGTCGATGCCCGGATCTAGCGATCGTGCGAAAGACCATCTCGCAGATGAATGAGGAGCTGGTACTCGATAACGCGATTGATGCGGCGCACACTAAAATTTTGTTCGAAATGGGTCGTAACGTCGGCCTTACTGATGATCAAATGAACAACGCTCAGCCTGAAGTTGAGACAGCAGCGTCGTTCGCCATACAGGAAAATCTGGCACGACAGCAGCATTGGGCAATCGGCTGGTTGGGTTCATCGATCGATGAATTCGTACTGACACAATTACCGGGCCACAATATCCACCCGCAAAACTGGCGCGATGCGTTTGGCTTGTCTGAGGCAGAGGTATTTTTCTTCGATTACCATTTAAAGGCTGACCTCGAGCATGCAGGCGCGACGACTTGGGCACCGATGCAACCTCATATTGACGGCAGTGTACGGGACGAAATCGTACGTACACTGCCGTTGATCCTCGAGTCGCATCGGTTATTTTACGTTGGAGTTGAACGCCATGCGGCGCGACTCAAAGAATAGTCTTATCATCGGGCTCCCGGCGCTTTTAAACGATCGGGATGCAAGTTAAATTTAACTCGAGGTCGGGTTACCCACGACGTGCTCCGAACCGCCGCTTTATCCGCCTTATGCTCTATGGCTCCAACTACATATGACTAGATCTTGGATCAAAAACGAATTTAGCTTAAGCGAGGGGGAGAAGATGAAATTAGCCGAACGCCGCAAGCAACAATCATGAGTACCTTACTTGTTAAAAACGCCGACATGGTGATCACCATGGATGCTAAGCGACGCAAGATTCCGAGTGGTGGAATTTTTGTGCGCGATAATATCATCGAACAAGTTGATGAGACATCGGCGTTGCCAGCGACTGCAGACAGAGTGATCGATGCCCACGGCATGGTGGTACTACCTGGCTTCGTGAACACGCATCACCATTTCTTTCAATCGTTATTCCGTGCGGTTCCGGGAGCTCAGGACCAAGGTCTGTTCGACTGGCTGGTTCGTCTGTTCCCAATCTACGGTGAGATCACTGACGAAGCGGTGCACATTAGTACGCTGACAGCCTTAGCGGAGATGATCTTATCTGGGTGCACCACCAGTAGTGATCATCTGTATGTGTTTACGAACGACGTGAGCTTGGATGCCCAGGTGCGTGCAGCAGAGGAGGTTGGGATCCGCATGCATGCGACCCGAGGTTCGTTGTCTTTAGGCCGACGTGCCGGTGGTTTACCACCGGATAACATTGTACAAACTGACGATCAAATTCTTAGTGATTGCCAGCGCGTGATCGAAGTTTTGCACGATCCAGAGCCGTTTTCGATGTGCCGTATAGGTCTTGCACCGTGCACACCGTTTTCTGTAACCAAAGATCTTATGCGCGAAACAGCCGCTTTGGCGCGCGCGCATAAACAGGTGCGACTGCATACCCATGTTGCTGAAACGATGGACGAAGAGGTTTACTGCTTAAGGGAGTTTGGTCAACGTCCGGCCGCGTATATGGAAGAGCTTGGTTGGGTGGGTAGTGACGTTTGGTGGGCCCATAGTATTTTTCTAAACAGTGAAGAGATTCGGATGGCAGCTGATACCGGTACGGGCATCGCGCATTGTCCATCTTCGAACATGCGGTTGGGCTCTGGCATTTGTAAGGTCCGGGAGATGCTCGATGCTGGGGTGAATGTCGGCATTGGGGTCGATGGTTCCGCGAGCAATGATTGCGGTCACACCATCGGCGAGGTGCGGAATGCCATGCTTTTGCAGCGGGTGCAAAATGGCCCTGCCGCATTCACGGTTGAAGAAGCTTTGCAGTTGGCGACAGTGGGGGGTGCGGCTGTATTGGGGCGAGATGAAATAGGTAGTTTAGAGGCTAATAAGGCGGCTGATTTAATTGGGGTGAGCACACGAACACTCAACATGGCTGGCGGCGCGGTGCACGATCCGATGGCAGCGTTATTATTGTGTCATGTGGAGAAAGTCGACTTTTCCATTATCAATGGAAAAGTCATCGTCGAGGATGGACAGTTAAAAACTATTGATCTAGCTCGGCTGATCACTCGCCATAATGAGTTGGCGCAGGAGTTTGTCGGTCTGCATCCAGAAGCTGATCATTTTAAACTTGTGTAGGCCTAAATAGGACGATTGGGGCCAGTCAAGAGCCGGGCAGGCGAGGCTGCTTCCCAGGTTAGCTGGTGTCTTAGTTTGGCGGCAATTGCGCAGGGTTTTTGCGTTATCTGGAAATGGTGTTGTCGTCAGTAGAGTGTTATAGGTACATCGCCCGTAGTTGATACATAGTGCCGACGACGCTCGGTGATATCGTCCGGGAGCAAACGCGTCTGCTAATCGTGCCTTGGCACGCCAACCTGTGCAGTGCCCA
>DPMX01000295.1 GCA_003540955.1 Gammaproteobacteria bacterium | reverse complement strand
GGCGGCGTCGTGAGATCGGGATCGAAGGTTGGTTCAAAATACAGCACACTGCCAGCATCCACAAACCACCTATTCTGTCCAACGCTAAAGGGTTTAGTCGATTCTAAGTTACCGCGCGATGCAGGAGCAGTGCTTGAAATTGTGATCGACGGCTTGGATGCCGATTCAATCAGTCATGCTACTGCCGTCGGAGTCAAAGCGGCCTGCGCCGCCGGTCGAAAACGCGGCATCATCGGTATAAGTGCAGGGAATTATGGTGGCAACCTGGGGCCTTATCATTTTAAATTACGCGAGATCCTAAAATGACGGGTCTGCGCCTAAGCCTAGTTGAACAACCAAAGTTTTCACTAGATCTAAGCTCCATTTTACCAGATACGATTGGCGGTAAATCGCTGGACGCGGTTCGCCGAACGTCGCTTGCGCAAGGCAGGCGAAAAATCTTACTTGGGGATTTGTTCGAGGTTGCCAAAATCTCTGAAGATACTCTAGAGTTCCACGGAGTGACCAAGGAGCTATCGCGGATCGGCAGCGGAATGACTCAGGGTGTTATACGTATCGTAGGTAATCCCGGGGACGAAATTGGTGCGTTCATGACCGGCGGAGAGATTCATCTCCACGGGAACGCCGGAGATTACCTCGGTAGCGGTATGCGTGGCGGCATCATTCATGTGAGTGGAAGTAGCGGTGATTTTACGGCCGGCGCGTTACCGCATACATCATTAGGGATGCGCGATGGGATAATTTGTATTGGAAAATCAGTTGGCATGCGGGCCGGCGAACGAATGCGCCGCGGTTTACTCGTGGCTAATGGCAATGCGGGCCCTTACTGTGGAAGCAATATGATCGCCGGCACCATCGTCGTGACTGGTTGTACAGGTCCGGGAATCGGGTTCGGAATGAGCAGGGGAACGATCTTGCTAAAGCGAGAACCGCCCCAAATGCTGGTGACTTTCAATGACTGTGGCACATTTCAATTAACGTTTCCGACACTTTTATTAAGTCAGCTCCGTAGAATAAATCGTACAGCTTTCAGGAGATTACGATCGATCAAAAGGTTTCGCCGGCTCACCGGCGATATCGCATGTGGTGGACAAGGCGAACTCCTGGTCGCAGATCAATAGGACCGAATCGAAAAACCATGGCCAACACGAATAAACGACCGACAAGGCAACAACGAGGACGTGCACTTGACGACAATGCGCAAACGGAAATTCGAACGATACTAGACCATACTCTGCCACGCCGAGATCTATTGATCGAATACCTGCATCTGATTCAAGACCGCTTCGGCTATATCAGTGACGCTCATTGCGTCGCACTCGCTAGCGAATTGTCGATATCGGCTGCTGAAGTTTTTGAGGTTGTTACGTTTTATCACCATTTCGATGTAGTCAAAGACAATCAGCAACGCCCACCCCCTGTGACAGTCAGAGTGTGCGACTCCATAACTTGCGAACTATTCGGGGCATCAGATCTGATCGCATCGCTCAACAAGGCGGTGGGCAAGAATGTCCGTGTGCAACCAGTACCCTGCGTCGGCCGCTGCGCCAATGCTCCGGTTGCAGTAGTTGGTCAAAATCCAATTGAGAAGGCATCCACCAAGTTAGTGGTTGACGCAGTTAAACAACGAGCACTACAAGCACCTGCAACAAATCATCTTAAGTACCGCGACTACTGTGCTGATGGCGGCTACGAACTCCTCAGGGAATGCCATCGCCAAGAGCGCGATCCAGCCGATGTCATCGCGACACTAAAAGATTCGAATTTACGGGGCCTCGGTGGTGCTGGTTTTCCGGCAGGGTCGAAGTGGTCGTCACTGCGCGATCAAGCCGCACCGCGGTTGATCGCTGTTAATATTGACGAAGGCGAACCAGGCACATTTAAAGATCGAATTTATCTCGAGCAAGATCCTCACCGATTCATTGAGGGAATGCTGATCGCCGCTTGGGCCATTGCGGCTGATGCGTGCTATATCTATATCCGCGACGAATATACTTCCTGCCGCAATATGCTGTTGGAAGAAATCAAATCCCTACAGGAAAACCCACCGTGTCCACTCCCGTTGATCGAACTTCGCCGTGGGGCAGGCGCTTATATTTGCGGCGAGGAATCGGCAATGATCGAATCGATTGAAGGTAAGCGCGGTTTGCCAAGATTACGTCCGCCCTATGTCGCGCAAGTTGGATTATTCGGCCGACCGACTCTTGAACACAACATGGAAACGCTCTATTGGGTACGGGATATCGTGCAACGCGGGGCGGCTTGGTTTTGCGCACATGGGCGGCGCAAACGCTCTGGGTTGCGCTCGTTTTCAGTCAGTGGCCGAATTAAAAAGCCTGGTGTCCATCTCGCTCCGGCGGGCATATCGGTCCGGGAGTTAATCGAAGAATATTGCGGCGGAATGCTCGACGGCCATGAATTTTACGCGTACTTCCCCGGCGGCGCGTCCGGTGGGATTTTACCAGCCACGCTCGGTGACGAAGCGCTTGATTTCGATTCGCTACAACCACACGGATGCTTCATCGGGTCGGCCGCAGTAATTGTACTCTCTCAACATGACAGCGCCCGTGACGCAGCGCTCAACGCGATGCGGTTTTTTGAGCACGAATCCTGCGGACAATGCACTCCTTGCCGAGTTGGGACTGCGAAGGCCGTCGCCCTGATGGAATTTGATCAATGGGATACGAGCCTACTTGAAGAGCTCGCGCGAGCGATGGAGGACGCCTCAATTTGCGGGCTTGGTCAGGCCGCACCAAACCCTCTGCGATCGGCCATAAAATATTTTCCCCAAGAGTTTGAATAGGAAAACAATGAACAGTGATATGGAAACTGTCTCTTTTAGCCTCGACGATGTAACGCTTGAGGCATTGCCCGGCGAGACTATTCTGGAAGTCGCGAAGCGTACCGGTACCGATATCCCCCATCTCTGCTACAAGGACGGTTATCGAGGAGATGGCAATTGCCGGGCCTGCGTTGTTGAGATCAAGGGGGAACGAGCCTTAGCGCCAGCCTGCATGCGAATACCGGAAGCTGGAATGGAAGTCGCCTCATCCAACGAACGTGCGCGCCATTCGCAACGTATGGTACTCGAACTGTTGAAATCTGATATGCCAACTGCTGGAGCATCTCCCTATACCTCCACATCTGAACTTGACCTATGGTCTGACTTTCTCGGCGTTAATTCCACCCGCTTTAAATCTCGGAAACAACCCGAACGGGACCTTTCAAATCCAGCCATCACCGTAAACCTGGATGCATGTATTCAGTGCACACGGTGTGTTCGCGCCTGCCGCGAAGAGCAGGTTAATGACGTAATAGGCTACGCCTATCGCGGCTCAAAATCCGCTATTGTGTTCGATCTTGACGATCCGATGGGCTCGAGTACTTGTGTCAGCTGCGGAGAATGCGCCCAGGCATGTCCAACAGGCGCGTTAATGCCCGCAAAGGGCGCCGGCAATATAATCGCCGATCGAGTCGTCGAATCCGCGTGCCCGTATTGTGGCGTTGGGTGTCTGTTGAACTACCACGTTAAAGACGATCGGATCCAATTTGTAGAGGGCCGCGACGGCCCTTCAAATAAAAGCCGACTGTGCGTCAAGGGACGCTATGGATTCGATTACGTACATAATCCAAGTCGACTCACCACGCCCCTCATTCGCCGTACAAGCGCCAACAAAACGGCCAAACTTCTGGATAATAAAGATATTGGCCACACCTTTCGTGAAGCCTCCTGGGAGGAAGCCTTAGATTTTGCGGCTACGGGTCTAGCCAAAATCCGTGATGGTCATGGTGCAAACTCGTTAGCTGGATTTGGCTCAGCTAAAGGATCAAACGAGGAAGCCTATCTTTTCCAAAAGCTCGTGCGAGTGGGCTTTGGAACGAACAACGTTGACCACTGTACGCGGTTATGTCATGCCTCCTCGGTTGCAGCGATGCTCGAAATGATCGGTTCAGGATCAGTATCGAACCAAGTCGCCGACGTTGCCGCAGCAGAAGTGATCTTTATTATTGGTGCGAAGCCAACAGTCAATCATCCCGTTGCAGCAACGTTCATGAAGAACGCGGCCAAGAAGGGTAAGACGCTTATCTTGCTCGATCCCTATCGTTCGGAACTCGCACGTCACGCAGATTATTTCCTCCAGTTTCAATCGGATACCGACGTTCCTCTGCTTAATGCAATGATGAACGTGATCATTGAAGAAGGTTTGCACAATCGAGATTACATCAAACGCCATACCGAAGGATTTGAGGCTCTACGTAACTGCGTGAAAGAGTACAATCCAGAGAAGGTCGCGCCTATCTGCGGTGTCGCAGCCAACACTATTCGCGAAGTCGCAAGGATCTATGCCACCTCCAAGGGATCGATGATCTTCTGGGGGATGGGGATCTCACAACACATCCACGGTACTGATAATGCGCGTTGCCTAATTTCACTCGCATTACTCACCGGACAAATTGGACGGCCAGGTAGCGGCCTGCATCCGCTACGCGGTCAGAACAACGTCCAGGGGGCCTCTGATGTCGGCCTCATCCCAATGGTGTTTCCAGACTACCAGCCGGTTAACGATCCGGCCGCGAACGAGAACTTCAAGGACCTGTGGGCTGCACAACTCGATCCA
>DPMX01000046.1 GCA_003540955.1 Gammaproteobacteria bacterium | reverse complement strand
TATTTTTGGTTGCGATGATTGCCAGATTGTTTGTCCGTGGAATCGATTCGCCAAATTGAGTGCAGAAAAGGATTTTGCACCTCGATTCAACCTCGATGCGAGCTCCCTGATTGAGCTTTTCACATGGTCGGAAAATGATTTTAATACACGCACCTTAGGTTCGGCACTCAGGCGAATATCATACGATCAGTGGCTGCGTAATATAGCCATTTCACTAGGCAACTCACCCCCTTCTGCTTCAGTTCGAGCAGCCCTAGAAAATCGACTTGTTACCGCAACCCCATTAGTAGCGGAACATATAGTTTGGGCGATTGATCAACAAAAGGCCCGTGCTAGAAATGTTACGCCCGACTAAATGAGATTTATTTAATGGGAGGCAAATTTGATCTAAATCAACAGGCTTACGACTGGTGCGTGCGCGCTTTTGATCATGTTAAAAATCTGCTAAGCGTACAAATAAAACTACACCATGAACATGGACAAATCGATCAAGGCGACATATTTCTATTTAACCACTTCGCACGGATGGAAACATTTATTCCACAATATTTGATATACCAAGAAACTGGGGCATTCTGTCGCTCAATTGCCGCTGCTGAACTCTTTAAAAATAATGATCGCCTCACTAACCTCCTATACGATTTAGGCGCACTCCCAAACAACCATCCGGATCTTATGTTGACGCTCGCATGCGACATTTTAAAAGGTCGAAAAATCATTATTTTCCCGGAAGGTGGGATGGTAAAAGATCGGCAAGTCTTGGACGATTATGGTGAGTACAGCATCTTTTCGCGGTCGGCTCACACGAGGCGAAAACATCATACAGGCGCGGCTAGACTTGCGATCGGCCTGCAAATTATTAAACTACGGGTGCTAGAGGAGTACCGCCGAAACAATATTAAACTACTCAGAACTTGGGCAGACCAACTCGAGCTCCCTTCAGCCGATGCGCTGATTAAAACCGCGCACCGACCAGTCACTATTGTCCCCGCTAACATTACCTTTTATCCGCTTAGGATCAGCGACAACATTTTGCGCCGTGGTGCCGAAATACTACCCGGTGATCTTAATCAGCGTGCCGTCGAAGAGTTGATTATCGAAGGGAACCTTTTTTTCGAAAAAACTGATATGGATATCAGGCTAGGTACTGCCATCCGGCCACTAGAGTCTTGGGTTTGGTGGGAGCGACTACTCGCCACCTTCCTAACCCGTCGTATTTCCGCCCCTTCCCACATTTTCGACGCCGATTACCTGCGTAAAAATACCATAAGGAGATCTGTTACTAGGGGCTTACGCGCTAGCATCTCACGGCTTCGCAATCGTTACATGCGTGATATCTACAGAGAGGTCACGGTAAATACTAGCCATATCGCGTCCCAAGCCATTCTAAAATCTATAGAAAAAGCTAAAACAGAAATTTCACTGATCGAATTTAAACAAGTTATTTATCTTTGCATCAAAGCATTACAACAGTACCGAGCGGTCCATCTTCATCGCAGTATCTGTAATCCGACGATATACCGTGAGCTGCTACGCACGGAAATGCAAGAGTTAGGTCAGTTCCTTCAATCAGCAGTGAAGGCTGAATTAATAAAGCTACACACCCACGAAATCGTCTTTTTGGATAAACTTGGAATCGAACACGAATTTGATTCAGTCCGATTGGAAAATCCGATCGAAGTCTACAGTAATGAAGTCGAGCCAATAAAAGAAGTCGGCAACGCACTGGACGCCGCATTCGCCGACCTTCCCTTAATTGGACCGCGAGACTACGCAAAATTAAGTTTTAATGATGAATTGGTTGAATTCGAATGGGATAAAACTTACTTCGATAAACCGCAGTATCAAGAAATAAACCATCGTGAAACGGCAACCGCGGATGCCAAACCATTTCTACTCGAATCTGAATCTCACTATGGCATATTACTTGTCCATGGCTTTCTCGCGTCTCCAGCCGAAGTACGTGACTTTGGGGGAAAACTCGCTACGGCCGGCTACACGGTGCTCGGCATAAGACTTAAAGGGCACGGAACTTCCCCATGGGATCTTCGAGAACGAAGCTGGCAAGATTGGTATACGTCGGTAGAACGTGGTTTGGAAATAATTCAGGCGTTATGCAAGCACGTGTGTGTCGTCGGCTTTTCGACTGGGGGGGCCCTCTCTTTGATGCTTGCAGCAAAAAGAGTAGGTCAGATAGATTCTGTAATTTCTGTTAGCGCGCCGATAGAGTTTCGTAACAAAAACATGTATTTCGTTCCGCTAATGCATGGGGCCAATCGGATCGTTAGATGGGTCTCGAAATACGAGGGATTTATCCCATTTCGCCCGAACGAGTCAGAACATCCGAATATCAATTATCGAAATATGCCAGTGAGGGGCCTATACGAGCTTACCCGTTTAGTTTCCAAACTAAAAACAGATCTTAAAAACGTTACGTGTCCCGTCTGTATCGTTCAGGGCACGGAAGATCATATCGTCGATCCGGTAAGCGCGAAAATCGCGTACGAGGGAGTTGGAACGAATGACAAGGTACTCCATTGGATTGAATCCAGACGTCACGGGATACTGAATGAAGATATTGGTGGAATCCATGCCTTGCTGCTCGATTTCGTAGAAAGAAGAGCAGTTCGAGTCAATCCGTAAGAAAAACGGTTTGGTTGGTAGGGGATATAGAGCCAGGGAGCCCAAATAAAAAGGCGAGCTGACGTGCAGATGGATGAACGATGCGGTACAGTTGCCGACCCTTGGTTTTAGGCTTTTCGCCGTGGCACATTGGCATGAAACAAAACGACCTAATTGCTCCATCAATACTCTCTGCAGACTTCGCCCAACTCGGTGCTGAGGTCGATGCGGTAGTTGCCGCAGGAGCTCAGCTAATTCACTTTGATGTAATGGACAACCACTACGTTCCGAACCTAACGATCGGTCCTCTGGTATGTAGCGCATTGCGGAAGTACGGTGTCAGCGCAGACATCGATGTTCACCTCATGGTCAAGCCAGTTGACCGCCTAATTGGTGATTTCGTCGAGGCTGGTGCCACCTATATCACTTTCCACCCCGAGGCGAGTGAACATGTGGATCGTACCCTACAATTAATCCGTGATTCGGGATGTAAAAGCGGCCTCGTATTTAATCCCGCAACGCCACTGGATTATTTAGATTTTGTACTAGATAAGATTGACATGGTGCTCGTTATGGCTGTAAATCCCGGTTACGGAGGGCAGACCTTCATCCCCGCCGCATTAGATAAACTGCGCTTGGCCCGCGCCATCATTGACCGTAGCAAACGACCTATCAGACTTGAGATCGATGGTGGAGTGAATGTTGGTAACATCAAAGAAATCTCTGCCGCTGGTGCCGATACCTTTGTAGCCGGTACAGCCATTTTCAGAAGCACGGACTACGCTGCAGCAATTTCAGAGATGTTCGCGGAAATCGCAAAAAAGTAGATCCATATGAACGTTTCACCTGATGGCTGTGCCTTCATATTCGATCTCGACGGAACCCTTGTCGATAGTGCACCCGATATTGCTGTAAGTGTAGCTTACGCGGTACGACTTGTCGGAGAGCAACCCCCGAGCCTTGAAACGATAAAGGGTTATATTGGTAACGGTGCAGATCGATTAATCCACAGATCGCTTACTAACGATCATAATGGAGTTGCCGAAATCGATTTATTCACCAGAGTGCGAGCATATTTTCTCGAACACTATGGAGAAAATTTTTGTCGGTACTCAACCCCCTATATCGATGTTAATCAAACCCTAACTGAGCTATGCAACCGTGACTACAAATTAGCTTGCGTAACGAATAAACCGAGTCGTTTTACCGATGCTCTACTACGACATCTCGGTCTCGACCGTTTTTTTCCCGTAGTCCTAAGCGGAGACACGCTAAGTGAAAAGAAACCAGCACCCAATCAACTATTGTACGTAGCAAAACGTTACGGAATCACACCAAGACACTGCGTTATGGTCGGCGACACTGGAACTGACATACTTGCCGCCAAAAATGCGAACATGCCCTCAATTTACGTGACCTATGGCTATGGAGCCATTACCGAAATTGAACTAAGCGCTCCTCTAGCCATAGTTGATTCCTTGAGTGAAATAGTCGATTTACTCCCCAATGTGAGCTTAGGTACTGTAGGTATCAGAACGTGATATTAATGATCGACAATTACGACTCGTTTACGTACAACCTGGTGCAGTATTGTGGTGA